>JAMOMS010000052.1 GCA_027067015.1 Campylobacterales bacterium
GGCTTTATATGAGCAAGATTATCGTCGAAGAGCACTGCGGCGGCACCTTGACGGTGCGCAATATGGAGGCGGGGGCCTGTTTTACCATCGAGATTCCTCTAGAGAGCCGTTAAGCTATTGATTTTATTTATTCAGGGCACTTTAAAGAGAGTTGCCCTAATATGCTCCTGATTAATTCGGACAAATATTGTCCTATTTGAAAGCGGGAGCATAGATGATGATGAAAGTCTACCTGGACAACAACGCTACCACAATGGTGGACCCCGAAGTCAAGGCGGCGATGGATCCGTATGTCTGCGAGATATACGGCAACCCCAACTCACTGCACGACTTTGGCACGGCGACCCATCCGGCTTTGAGAAAAGCGATGGATCAGATGTACGAGGCGCTGGGCGCGCGGGATGAGGATGACATTGTCGTCACCTCCTGCGCCACCGAGTCAAACAACTGGGTGCTCAAAAGCGTCTGGCTCGATCTTATCCAAAACGGTGAGAAAGATCATATTATCACCACCGAAGTGGAGCACCCCTCCGTCACGGCGGTCTGTCGGTGGCTGGAGAGCCGGGGCGTGCGCGTAACCTACCTGCCCGTCAACGCCGACGGCATCGTGGAGGCCCATACGGTGCGCGATTTCATTACCGACAAGACGGCGCTGGTGAGCGTGATGTGGGCCAACAACGAAACGGGCGCCGTTTTCCCCATTGAGCAGATTGCCGAAGTGTGTAAAGAAAAGGGTGTGCTCCTGCATACCGACGGCGTGCAGGCGGTGGGCAAGATTGCGGTCAACGTCACCAAGGCCGGTGTCGATTTCATGAGCTTTTCGGCCCACAAGTTTCACGGCCCCAAAGGGGTAGGGGGGCTTTATATACGCGGCGGACGATCGCTGACCAGCCTACTGCACGGCGGTGAACAGATGGGCGGTCGGCGTTCGGGCACGCTCAATGTGCCCGGCATTGTGGGAATGGGCAAAGCGATGGAGCTGGCCAACTACTACCTGCGCTTTGAAGAGCAACACGTGCGCCGCCTGAGAGACAAGCTTGAGGATGCCATTTTGCAGATTCCCGACACCTACAGTGTAGGCCCCCGCGACAACCGCACCCCCAATACGGTGCTGGTCTCCGTGCGCGGCGTGGAGGGCGAAGCGATGCTGTGGGATCTTAACCGCGCGGGTATCGCCGCCAGCACCGGGAGCGCGTGCGCCAGCGAGGATCTGGAGGCCAACCCAATCATGATAGCCGTGGGCGCGGACAACGAGCTGGCCCATACGGCGGTGCGGCTGAGCCTGAGCCGCTTCACGACCGAAGCGGAGATTGACTATACCATTGATGTATTCAAAAAGGCGGTGGAACGGCTGAGGGCCATTTCGAGCACCTACGCCTACACCCCTAAAAAAGAAGGAGCGTAACATGGCCAAGAGCGATTTGATCGGCGGCAGTATCTGGGAAGAGTACAGCCAGAAAGTCCAGGATCTGATGAACAACCCCCGCAACCAGGGGGAGCTGACCGAAGAGGACGCCAAGCGCCTGGGCGGTGAGCTGATCGTGGCCGATTTTGGCGCCGAGAGTTGCGGCGACGCGGTGCGGCTTTACTGGATTGTCGATCCCAAGACCGATAAGATTCTGGATGCCAAATTTAAAAGTTTCGGTTGCGGCACCGCCATTGCCAGCAGTGACACGATGGTGGAGCTTTGCAAGGGCAAAACGGTGGACGAGGCGGTCAAGATTACCAATATCGACGTCGAAAAGGCGATGCGCGACGAGCCGGATACCCCCGCCGTACCGCCCCAGAAGATGCACTGTTCGGTGATGGCGTACGATGTGATCAAAAAGGCGGCGTCACTCTATAAGGGCGTGGATATGGAGAGTTTTGAGGAGGAGATCATTGTGTGCGAATGCGCCCGGGTGAGCCTGAGCACCATCAAAGAGGTGATCAAACTCAACGACCTCAAAACCGTCGAAGAGATTACCGACTATACCAAAGCGGGGGCGTTTTGTAAAAGCTGTATCCGCCCCGGCGGCCATGAGGAGCGCGAATACTACCTGGTCGATATTTTGGAGCAGACCCGCAAAGAGATGGAAGAAGAGAAACTCAAAGAGCAGGCCGACAAACAGGCAAGCGGCGAAGAGGTACCCTTTAAAGAGATGACGATGGTGCAAAAGATCAAGGCCATTGATAAGGTGATCGATGAGAATATCCGCCAGTACCTGATTATGGACGGGGGGAATATGGAGATTTTGGATGTCAAAGAGAACGGCGAGTATACCGATGTCTACATTCGGTATCTGGGCGCGTGTAGCGGGTGCGCCAGCTCTTCAACCGGCACGCTCTACGCCATTGAGTCGACGCTGAAACAAAAACTCGACCCCAACATCCGCGTTCTGCCTATCTGACTTTCGCCGGCCTGTCCGGCCGGCTTTTTAACGACACTTCTGCTCTAACTCCATCTCAAATGTTAAAGTAACATCCTGCCATGTTTTGCCCTCGTGCGGTTTTCTGCACGCGTCGGTCAGGGAGCGAAGGGCGGGGAGCATACCGAAATCGGCCAGGTCAATAACCCCTTGGGCCGTGATCAATTCGCCGTCACGTTTTAGGCGCATGGGGACGCGTCGGGTCGTGTCGTGCATGGTGATCTCCACGTCGGCCAGTTTGTCGGTAACGGAGAGTATTTGCGCCTCGATGGTGTCAACTCCCTGCGCTTGGAAGAAGTATTTGACAATTTTGGCGTCTCTGGCGCGGTTTTTGGTGCTGACGCTTTCGGTGTCAATCAGCATACGCGCGCCCCGCAATAGGGCGTCCATCTTTTCTTGGGGTTTGGCCGAGAGGCGTATGGCGTCAAAGCTTCCCTTCACGCCGATTTTGAGCGGGGTTTTATACGCTTCCCAGCCGACGGAAAAGTCTTTGACGCGCCAGCGGCACGTCTGGGCGCCAAACAGCGCGGCGGCTAAAATGAGCGGTAAGAAAAATCGCATGGAACACTCCCTGTTGAAATATGTTATTGTACCATTATGCCTCAAACGGCATGGTCTCCTGGCCGATGGTTTGGTATCGGGCCCAGTAGTGATCGACAAAGGCGCGCACCCTATCGTTGACGGCGTGCCAGATGCCGTTTTGTTTCCGTACATAGGTATCCAGGTAGAGCGTGGCGTCCTCTTTGGGCAGGTAAAAGTCGTGCACGAGCCGAATGTAGCGGGCCTCGTAGAGCGTTTTGGCCCGTCGGTAGGCCGTTTCGTCCAGGTTTATGAACAGTCGTTCGTTCTCAAAAGCCAGCACGCCCGCCTCGAAGAGAATATCCAGATGCAAAAGCCCCTCGACATAGTAGGGCTCCACCTCGCCCGTCTCGCGCCAGCTCATCAATCCTACGGCCCTGGCGACGGTATCGCGCAAAATCTCCTCTTTGATCGCTTCCTCTTCGTGGGAAAAAAAGGCCATCAGGCCGCCCACGGTGGCTTTGAATTCTTCGACGTTTTTATAGTTACCCGTGGCGTTCATTTTCACTTCCGTATCATCATCCACCCAAAGAATGTGGCCGTATTCGTGGCCGACGGTGGTGATTTCATAAACCTTGTGCCAAAGCTCGGGCGCTTCGTCCATGACTTTTCGGCTGTGGCGCACGAAGTCGTCTCCCAGAATCTCGCGGGCCAGCCGCATGACGGGACGGGCCTTTTTGGCCTCCAGCACATTGTCGGCGAAGGCGAAGATCTTTTTGCCAAGCTCTCGGCTCACTTCCGTGTCGTTGGGAACCACCTGCGCCGAGAAGAGCCCCTGAAATTCCGCCCCGTAAAAAAGGGCCGGCACGCCGATATAAAGCTGGGTGCGTGCCACCTGCTCGGCGCAATTTCTTTGTAGCTTCATGGCCTCTTGGCCGAAGGTTTTAGCCAGCGCTTCGCTCATGGTAATGATTTGGGAGGGGATGCGGGTCTTTTGCATCCGTTTGGGTGAGGCGATACGCACGTCCCACTCCAGCGCCACCGCTTTGCGGTAGTGGTCTTCGTAGTACTCCAGCGGGTGGCCGATCTGGACGGGGACGGTGATCGCCATCCATTTGCGATCCACCTCGGCCCACTTTTCGATCAGCCCCTCGATTTGCGTATGCCCAAAGGCGCCAATCAGTGCGTCCAGGTAGGCCAGCCACGCCTCTTTTTGGCCAAAGACCTCATCCTCCATCCCCGCCAGCACGCCCCGCATATTCTCCAGTTTGTTTAAAACCTCCATCACTTCCATGCGGAACGCTTTGGCGTAGGGGACGCTTTTGAAACCCTTTTTGCTCTTTTTGAGCACCGAGTAGCACCGATCCCCCGCGCAACCGGGTCGGCGCTCGTCCAGCAGGTTTTCGCACTCCAGCATCTCGTAGATTTTCTGCTCGTCGCCCTCAAAAAGCTCGTAAAGCTCCCGGTTGACGCCGTGGATGATGTGGGCGGTCCAGGCGCTTTGCCACCTGCTCATGGCTTCGCCCACCCGGTGGGCCTCTTTGAGAATCTCACGGTAAAAGGGAGTAAGTAACGCCTCCTCCTCAATCCACTCCAGCAGTGCCATATGACGTTTGAGGTAAAAATCGGCCACCATCTTGTAGGCGGTCTCTTTGGCTTCGATGATCTCCTTTTCGTTAAATCCCTCTTTTTGCAAAACCTGGCTTAGGGCGTCGTCTCTAAGGCCGATAAGGCGCGTCAATGCCGCCATACGGGTATCGGGCGTCTCGGGCAGGCCCAGCCTGCGCAAAAAGTCGCCCACCCAGGCTTCCGCCTCCGCGTGGCCGCTGTCCAGCAGGTCGTAGTAGCTCCCCAGCGCCTTTTGGCGGCGTAAAATTTCGTCGTAGACTCTTTGAAGGTCTTCCATGAAGATGTCGCGGTAGAGGTTTTCGTTTTGCATCTTTTATCCGTTTTTTTATAATTTTAGTGGATCAACATAAACCTTCGTATGGTTGAAGGGGTGACAAGGCCGGCAAGGGTGGCTCCCGAGCCGGCTTTTTTTATGTCGCCCCAAAACCGTACGAAGGAGGGCGATATGTGATGGCTTATGTTGATCCTGCTGTTGCTTTGCATCGTCGCGGTGCGAGCGAACTAGCCTTCGCAGGCGGGCGTCGGCCCGTCCGCCCTCCTTCCTTGTTTTCTATACCCCGTTTTCACATGAGCATATTGATGATCGGTTTGGCCAGGCTTAACGCTTTGGAACGGTGCGACAACTCCCGCTTGATTTTCGGATCAAGCTCTCCCAGGGTCTGGTCGTAGCCTTCGGGTATAAAAATCGGGTCATACCCGAAACCGTCGTCGCCCCTTGGCGTGTCAATGATTTGACCGTGCATCCAGCCGTGGACGACATATTCGCCTTTTTTGCCGACAACGGCCACGGCGGCGGTGTAGAAGGCCGGCGTGGCGGAAAATCCCGTCTCTTTAAGTTTGCGAACCAGTTTTTCCAGGTTTTGGCGATCACTCGCGCCTTCTCCCGCGTAGCGGGCGCTATAAATACCGGGCTCGTTGTTTAGAAGCGGTACGCTGATGCCGCTGTCGTCGCTGACAACCACGGCGTTGTCGTCCTGAAGCGCCTCAAAGACCGTGCGGGCCTTGATCAGGGCGTTGTCAGCGAAGGTGTCGCCGTTTTCCTCAATCTCCAGAGGGCCCAGCAGGTCGGTAAAGGGGATAACCTCCTCATGCGCAAAGAGCTCGCGGATCTCCCTTACTTTACCCTTGTTTGAAGTGGCCAGAATAATTCGCATTCGTTTTCAACCTTTTTTATCATAAGGAGTATAATGTTGAGAAAATTTTACCATAAGGGGTTCTCATGAAAGAGATTTTCCGCAAAGTTCTGCCCCTGAGCCTGATTGTGGCGTTACGCTTTTTCGGGCTCTTTATCGTCCTTTCGGTGTTGTCGCAGTACGCGCTTGGCCTGCCCGGCGGTACCGCGTTTCTGGCCGGGGTGGCCGTGGGCGGTTACGCCCTGACCCAGGCGGTTTTGCAGGTGCCTTTCGGGGTTTTGAGTGACCGGATCGGGCGTAAAAAGACCCTGCTGGTCGGTCTGCTGATCTTTGCTGTCGGTTCCGCGGTGGCGGCGTCGGCCGATACCATCTGGGTACTGCTGTTGGGACGCTTTTTGCAAGGCGCGGGCGCCATCGGTTCGGTGGTGACGGCGATGATCGCCGACCAGGTGCGCGAGGATGAGCGGGCCCACGCCATGGCGGTGATGGGGATGACCATTGCCATGAGTTTCGCCGCGGCGATGATCATCGGCCCCATCGTAGGCGGTCTTTGGAGCGTAAGCGCGCTCTTTTGGTTGACCGCTGTATTGGCGCTGGCGGCGCTGGCCATTCTCTTTACCGCCGTGCCCGAACCGCCCAAGATCGTGCATAGCTACACCGAGGAGGAGGCGAAGATCAAGCACGTCTTCAAAGACAAAGACCTGGTGCGTATGTACATTACCTTTCTCTTTCACAGCTCCACCATGGCCATTGCCTTTTTCCTCATTCCCATCGTCATGAAACAGAAATTCGGCATGGGGCCCCAGGAGTATTGGAAAATCTACCTTCCCGCCGTGATTTTCGGTATTGTGGCCATGGGGCCCGCGGCGGTATTTGGCGAAAAGTACGGCAAGGGTAAGGAGGTCTTTTTGGCTTCTATCGCCTTTATCGCTGTCAGCTTCGCCCTGATGGGCTGGAGCTCCAGCGTGCTATGGTTTGGCGTGGGGGCGACTTTCTTCTTTATCGGCTTTAATATGTTTGAGCCGCTTTTGCAAAGCTTTGTGAGCAAGTTCGCCAAAGTGCACCAAAAGGGGGCGGCGCTGGGCGTGGCCAACACCTTTGCTTATGTGGGTATCTTTATGGGCGGCGCTGTGGGCGGCTGGCTCTATCAGACCTGGGGAGAGGCCGGGGTGGCGATACTGGTGATCGCCGTCTGCTTCTTCTGGGCGCTTTGGATCTTTACCATGCGAAGCCCCAGCGTGCGGGAGAACCTCTTTTTACCCTACGCCGAGTATGACAAAAGCAAGATGGATGGACTCAAAATGGTCAACGGCGTGACCGACTTTTACATGAACGAAACCGAAGAGATCATTGTGGTGAAGTTTGATAATGAGGTGGTGGACGCCGAAACCATCAAGACCTTTTTGGCCCGCCGCTGACGGCGTTTTCGATAAGGGGGGTGTAGATGACAAACGGCACCCTCTTTTGCTTGCTGTAGTACATGGCCGTATCGGCATAGTGTAGCAGGGTATCCAGGTCGGTATCGTGGTCGGGGTAGATGGCCACGCCGATACTGGGAATGACTGTTAGGGTCAATCCCTCGCCCAGCCCCAGGGGTTGGCTGAGGGCGTCATAGATTTTTTGGATAATGGGCTTGACGGAGGTGTTGTTGCCAAGATGGCATAACCCTACGACAAACTCATCTCCCGCGTATCGGGCGGCAATGTCGTCTTCGCGGATAATGTTTAGCAACCGTCTTCCGATAATTTTAATGACTTCATCTCCCGCGTGATGCCCGTAGGTATCATTGATCTGTTTGAATTTGGTCAGGTCTATAAAGAGCAGGGCCATGCGGCTATGCTCCTCTTTGGCCTGCTTGAGCGCCTTTTGGGTCAGCTCATGAAAGTACATTCGGTTAGGCAAGCCGCTTAGGGGGTCGTGGTTGGCTTTTTGCTCATAAAACTCTTTGGCTACCTTGATGCGTGAGACGTTTTTGATTAGATGAAGATAGTGTTTCCTTACCAGTCGGGCCGCTTTGAGGGAGTAGATATAGGAGACGACCAAAAAGAGGGCTGACGCGAAACCTTCGGGCGTAGCGGTCATGAGCAGTTTGTAGATAAGGTAAAGATTCATCGGCGCGGTAAAGAGCACAAAAAGGCCCGTGACACTGCCGATGGTCAAAGTGCTTCCGAATGTCAGGGCGATGATAACGGCAAAGAGCATATAACGATGGGTGGGAGAAAGAAGCTCAAAGTAGTAAATCTCCGATGTCCAGAGCAGACCGGCGGTAAAGATGGCCAAAAAGAAGATACGCTGGCTTAAAAAGTAAATCTCGTGGTTCTGATTTTTTTGAAAACGCTCAAAAAGCAGTTTGGAAGCGATGCGTAACCCCAGTGTTGTCAGCGCTAATATATTCCAAAAGAGCAAAAACGCGGTGGGAACGTAGGGAAAGATAATCAGCTCAATATAGGCGGCGGCCACGCTCATGCCCAAAACGGCGGTGCGTGTCGCTTCCATGGTTATACGGTATAGCCGAATATCTGGAAAACGGGTATAAAGGTTAAACATAGTGACTCTTTTGCGGTATAAAGATATTGTAGCATAGGAGGCGTTAACAGAAGATTTACAAAGCGGCGTGATAACAGTTTATTTAAAAAAGGCGTAGGGTTTGTGGTTACGCTTGGCGTAGTACATGGCCTCATCGGCGTGGCGCATGAGGGTTTTGGCGGTGATGCCGTGATCGGGATAGAGGGCGATACCGATACTCAGACTTACGGTAATATAGTCACCCTCTTCCAGGTGAATCGGTTCGTCAAAGAGGTGCTTAATGCGTTTTGCGATCTCCTTGGCGCGCTCTTTGGCGTTTATCTCTTTGACAATCATGACAAACTCATCGCCCGAGAGCCGGGCCAGAAGATCCTCTTCTCTTAGCGCGTGCCGAAGACGTTCGGCGACGGTTTTTAACACCAGGTCGCCCACATCATGGCCGTAGGTGTCGTTGATGCCTTTGAAGTCGTTGACATCGATAAAAAAGAGGGCAAAAGGGTGGCGCGATTTTCTGGTATCACGTAACATCCACTCAAAATGGCTAAAGAACTTCTCCCGGTTGGGCAAGCCGGTAAGGCGATCCGTGTTTGCTTTGTGCTCAAAATGCTCTTTGAGTGCCATGGCCTGCTCTTTTTGATCGAGCATGGTCATCAGGTTTTTGGCGTGCATTTGGGCCGCTTTGGTGGCAAAAAAGAAGTTGACGATCAAAAAGAGCGCCGCCGCGTGAAAGACGGGATGGGTTTTGATAATCAGCTCGCCGAACATGGTGAGATTCATGGGGAGGATATAGCTAAAAAAAAGCGTGGGCAAAGGGCCGATAAACATGGTGGCGCCAAAGGTCAGGGAAATGACCAGCGCGTATATGAGAAAGAGATAGAGCGGGGGCGTGTTGACGGTAAAAAAGGGCATAAGGGCCCAAAGCAGGCCCGTGACAATCAAACTGGCGCTATAGAGTCCCAGTAGCGGTTGAAGGTGGGGGTCTTTGGGGTCGTTGAGCGTTTTGATCTGGCCGGTGAGACGGTAGCGAAGGTAGAGGTTGCCAAGATGTAAGCCGGCCCAGCCGAAAAGCAGGGACGGGGGTACATGATCAAAAAAGATGACGGTCGCAAAAGAAAGGACCAGCAACTGCCCCGCAAACGCGGTGTCATACAGGGATATTTGCGTTTGTAAACGTCGTAGATCCGGCATAATAAAATTGCGCAAAAATTTGGCCATAAAATTTCCCTGAAAAACTTATCGCCAATAATATCGGTTAAAGAAAGAGAAAGTAAATCCGTTTATATTAATCATTTTAAACAAAAGAGTCGGATGAGACCTTTTGTTTAGCGCAAACGAATCACCCGTACCCTCTCACCCGCTCTTTTTTCCTCTTCGCCCACGTTTAGCCATAGCAGTCCCGCATCGGCAAGCAGGTTGGTCATAATGGCGCTGGTACCGCTTCGTTTGCCCGAGAAATCGCACAGGTACTCACCCTCTTCAAGCCAAAGGTTGCAGGCGGCGAATTCGGTTTTGTTGGCCGTTTTCTTGCGGTAGCCGTCCAGCAGGCGCGCCGAGACGACGGGCAGGGTATACGACTGCCCTTTGAGACGATAAAGAATGGGCAGAACGTAAAGCAGAAAGGTCACGGTGGAGGAGTAGGCAAAACCCGGTAGCGCTACAATGAAGCGGTTCTCTTTTTGGGCTACCATGATGTGTTGCCCCGGTTTGATGAGCACCCCTTTAAAGTGCACCTCGCACCCCAGTTCGTCACGGACCACATCTTTGACAAAATCGTAATCGCCCACGCTGACCCCGCCGGTGGTTACCAGAATATCGGCACTCTCAAGTCCTTGGCGCATCGCGTCGGTGATGGCGGCGCGGTCGTCACGGACGGCGCCCAACTGCACCGCTTCGCCCCCATGCTGTTTGATCAGCGCCTCAAGGGTGTAGTTGTTGGAACTGCGTATCTGGGCCGGGTTGTCACTGCACACGCCAAGCTCCAGCACCTCACTGCCGGTGGCCAGCACGGCCACTTTGGGTTTTTGGTAGAGCAGGGGGGCGACCATATTGAGGCTGGCCATCACCCCGATCTCGGCAAATCCCAGGGTGGCGCCTTTGGGGATGAGGGTTTCGCCTTCGCGGTAGTTTTCGCCCACGGGGCGTACCGAAAAGCCTTCGGGAACCGGCTCGTCAATGCGGATTTTTCCCGCTTCAAAGGTGACGTTTTCTACGGGTATGAGCGTATCGGCCCCTTCGGGCATTAAGGAGCCGGTAAAGGTCTTGATGGCGGTGCCGGGGCGCACTCTCATGCCCGTTACGTCACTGCCGGCGGCGTTGTCGTGCAAAACGGTTATCTCCCCTTTGGCCTGGTCGGCGCCGATGATGGCGTAACCGTCCATGGCGGCGGTGGGGTGTTTGGGGGAGTTCTCTTTGGCGACGACCTCTTGGGCAAGTACCCGGTTGAGCGCGTCGGGCAGGTAGCGTTTTTCCACGCCGACGGGTCGGACGGAGAGATTTTGGATGATTCGCATCGACTCTTCAAATGTCAGCACGGTTACTCCTTTGCGCTTAAAAGGCCACTGCCTGCCATCGGGGTGGAGCGGTCGGCGGCGTAGAGACGACGACCGTTAATGACATCATACTTCCAGATGGGAGCATTGGCTTTAAAATCTTCCACGAAAGCGTCCAGCATCTCAAGCGCCACCCGCCGTTTGGGGCTGAAGATGGCGCAGGCAAACGAGCTTGCGTGTACCGGTACGTCGCCTTGGCTGTGGGCCATGATCAGCAAAGCTCCTTTGTCGGCCAGGCGTCGGCGCCAGCTCTCAAACCACGTTTCCAAAACGGGGCGGTAGATGTCAAAACTGAGCGCCTCAATGCCGCCCTCTTCCCGAATAGTCCCCACAAAGGTGACCATGGCGCCGTAGTTTTTGTTATGTTCGGCCTCATACCACTCTTTTAAAAGCTCGGTTACGGGTAGGGGACCGTCAAAAATCAGCAACATCTTCACTGGCTCCTTGCGTTTTTGGTTGGATGAGTTGTTCTGTTTAACCGCCGCACACGGGGGGCAGGAGGCTGATACGGTCACCGTTTTTAAGCGGTATATCCATGCTTTTGACCAATTTGTCGTTGACCGCTACGGCGCACTGGGAAAGCCACGGGGCCACATCGGGCTCTTGTCGCAGGCGTTCGGCCACCTCTTTGAGCGTGGCCGCCTCCAGGGTCAGGGGGGCTTTGCCGATAGGCCCGAGAAACTCGACCGTTACCATCTTTATCGGTCTCCTCTTTTTGAAGGGATTATAACACAGTGGGTATAATGCGGTCATGATATTCGGGAAAATCGCCTATTTGAATCTTTTGCCTTTTCACGCCTTCATGAAACGCTACCTTCGTCACAACGCCGAGAAAGGCGCCTGGTTGTCGGGAGGCGGGGTGCCCGCCAAGGTCAACCGCGACTTTCGGCGCGGTCGGGTGGACGCGGCGGTAATCTCCAGCATACGCAGTCGCGGCTGTGATTGCACCGATCTTGGCATCATCGCCGACGGGGAGGTGATGAGCGTGTTGGCACTGCCGGGGCGCTCACGCCCGGACGGCGCGTCCGAAACCTCCAACGCGCTGGCCCGCGTTTTGGGCGTGGAGGGAGAGGTGGTCATCGGCGACAGGGCGTTGGCACTCTATTTTCAAAAGCCCCCCGAGGGGACGATCGATCTGGCAAAGGAGTGGAAGCGACGTTACGGCCTGCCCTTTGTCTTTGCCCGGCTCTGTGCCGCCCCCCGTTACCGCCGCCGGGTGACGCGCATGGCGCGCCTTTTTCACAAGGCGCCCGTACGGGTACCTTATACGCAAAGGCGCAAAGAGGCGACGCGCCACGGTTTGAGCGTGGCGCAACTTGATCTATACCTTTCAAAAATCTACTACCGAATGGGCTGGCGTGAGAAGCGGGGACTGGCCCTTTTTCTCAAAAAAGCGTCCCGTTTGCGAAAAATTTAATTGAAGTTAAAAATTTACTGCTAAAATTTCCAATTATGAAGCTTCTATATAAAACGGTGTCGGTATGGATGGTTTTGGTGTGGACGGCATGGGGGTTATATGCGCAAGAGCCGATTCAGCCCATTCCCAAACATCTCTCTTATAACCACGCCAAAGCCGTGCTTGGGTATCGGCTTTTTATTGATCCCGCGCTTTCGGCCGACGGGACGGTAGCGTGTGTCAATTGTCACAGTTTCGGTCACGGCGGCGCCGATCCCCGGCCCGTTTCCGTGGGTGTTCACGGCAAAAAAGGGCATGTCAACGCCCCGACGGTCTACAACAGTTACTTTAATTTCCGCCAGTTTTGGAACGGGCGGGCAAAAGATCTCAAAGAGCAGGCCGGCGGCCCTTTGCACAACCCGATAGAGATGGCCATGCGGCCGCACCAGGTAGAAAAGTATCTCAACCAAAACGGCCAATACCGCCGCCTGTTTCAAGAAGTGTACGCCAGAGCGCCCCGTTATACGGACGCGCTGGACGCCATCGCCGAGTTTGAGAAAGCCCTTTATACGCCCGATTGCCGTTTTGACCGCTATTTGCGCAAAGAGGCGGATTTGACGCCACTGCAAAAGCGGGGGTACGATCTTTTTAAGACCGACGGGTGCATCACCTGCCACAACGGCATCAATATCGGCGGCAACAGTTACCAGAAGATGGGCCTTATTATCCCCTATCCCTGGTCCGCGAAAGCGCCGGATCGGTTTCGCCTGACCAAAAACCCGATGGATAAGAACGTTTTTAAAGTGCCGACACTGCGAAACATCGTTTTAACGGCCCCCTACTTTCACGACGGAAGCGCCAAAACGCTCAAAGAGGCGTTGCAGAAGATGGCCTACCATAATCTCGGGTTTGAGTTGGATAAAAAAGAGATTGAGGCGCTGGAGGCGTTTTTAAAAACCCTGACGGGGCGTACGCCGGCTATTTTGAAAGAGATGGGAATGTAGATGCGTCGCCTAATCTGGAAAATGGCCGTCGCCCTGTTTTTGGGCCTGCTGGGGCTTGGGTTGATGAGCTATCAAAAATATTTCCTTAAAAGCCGTTTTGAGAAGAATTCGCAAATCTCTTTGGCACTGCAATCGATCATGACCGATGTGGTCGCCTTTAAGCATGCGGTTTTGCGGGCCAACTATTTTCTTTATTACAACAATGACGAAATTTACCGGAATATCAAAAAGATCGAGCAAAAGTTGACCGATCTGCTTGCCCAAAAAGAGTTTCGCAAAAACCATCCCGAAAGTTACCGCAAGCTTTCGCGTCTGCGTGCGCAAGTGCGTCAGACCGAGGAGGCGGTAACCCGCTTTTTGACCTACAACGCCTCGTTGAAAAACAGCAGTATCTACCTGCCCACGCTGGCCAAAAAGGCGTACGGGCTTTTTGATCCAAGAAGTGAACGGGGCAGTCGGATTGTTTTACTTCTTTCGCAAATTAACGCCGCGCTTTTTTTAGCCAAAAACGCGCTGGATGAGACATTTTTAAGTGAGATTCGCCAATACAAAGAGGCGCTTCAGGCCCGGATGAAAGAGGTCAAAGATCCCAAAAAACGGCGACTCCTGCAGATGAGCTTGCGCCATATCGATCTTTACATCAACCTTTTCCCCGCGTTTAGCAGTATGCTTCGGGAAATTTTGCATGAACCGCTTGAAGAGGCGCTCCGGCAGGTTATGGGCACGTTTACGCGAGAATCAAAAGAGGAGATGTTAAAGGTCAATCGCCTTGCCGATCTTTTGATGGCGCTCTATCTTTTGTTGGTCGGGGCGATTGTCTATTTTATTGTCTATGTCGAAAAAGAGAGCCAGCTGGATATGCTCACCCAATTGGGTAACCGCAAAGCCTATGCGCTGGCCAAAGAGCGGTTGAGGCGCCCCGCGCTTTTGTTGGTCAATATCGACCAGTTCAAGCACATCAACGAATACTACGGCGCGGGCGTGGGAGACAGACTGCTTGTCGAGGTGGGCCGGCTGTTGTCGCGCCACCTGCCCGCCCGGGACGCGCTGAGGGTCTTTCGCATGGGGGGCGATGATTTTGGGATTTTGCTGGAGTTTCGTGATGAAGAGAGCCTGGTAGTGCTGATTGAGCGGGTTTTACGGCTCTTTGAGAGCGCGCGCTTTGAGATTGACGAGATCCCGCCGATTGAGATCTCGGTGACAATCGGGGCCAGTTTCGCCAAAGAGCGACTCTTTGAGACGGCCGATATGGCGCTTAAAGAGGCCAAAAACTCCAAGCGGCTCAGATACCGTATTTACAACCCCTCCATCGACAAGTCCGAGACGATCGCCCGTAACATCCGCGCCTCCAAACAGCTTAAACAGGCCATTGCCCACGGCCAGATCATCCCCTATTTTCAGCCTATCCGCGCGTTTGCTTCGGGGCAGGTGGTCAAGTATGAGGCACTGGCGCGTATCAGGCTGAACGAGAAAGAGGTGCTCACGCCCTATCACTTCCTGGAAGCGACCAAACTCACCAAGCTAAGCGGCGTCATTACCCGGGCCATTTTGCGCCAAACCCTGGAGGTGGCGCGACACACGACGGTCCATTTTAGTGTCAATATCGCCGCCAGTGATATCAGCAGTGAAGAGGATACCGAAGCGATTTTCGCGCTTTTGGAGCACTACAAAGAGTGCGCCGGGCGCATTACCTTTGAGATTTTGGAGAGCGAGGAGTTGGACAGTTACGAGGAGGTGGCCGTTTTTATCAACCGTGTCAAACGATTGGGCGCGGCGGTGGCTATTGATGATTTTGGAAGCGGTTACTCCAACTTTGAGAAGTTACTGCAGTTGGATCTGGATATTCTCAAAATTGACGGCTCACTTATTAAAAATATCGACCATGACGCGTATGCCCGGATGGTGGTAGAGCTGGTGGTCGATTTTGCCTCACGGGCCGGATTGCGTACCATCGCCGAGTTTGTCCACTCCAAGGCGGTGGCCGAAACGGCCCGGGCGCTTGGCATTGACTGCGCCCAGGGGTATTACTACGGCAAACCTATGCCGGCGGAGCACTATTTTGGTAAAAAAGGGGGAAAAGATGGCACAGTTGGATAAACGCTATGCCAAAGCTTGCGCGCAGATTTTAAGAGAAGATGATTTGAGTGTTTCTGAAGCGGTTGCCGACAAACTGGCCCAAAAGGGTTTTTGCGCGGAGTTGATCGGGGAAGGGGAGGCGCTCTATCTCAAGCTCTACGGTCGCCGCCACTTTATGCTCACCATGATTGTGCCGTTGTTGAAGAATATGGGCTTAAGCGTGCACAGCGAGATCTCTTATGAGATTCCGGGGGCCGAGAAGATTTATGTCAGCCGTTACCGTATCGGCAGTGACCGGGCACTCCAGGCACGTCGGGCGGAGAAGAATCTGCTGGAATTGCTGGAGATGATGCTCTGCGCTCCCACCCTGCCCAATACGCCGCTGTTGGAGCTGGGGTTGCTGGAGAACCTTTCACCCGGTGAGCTTCGCTTTTTGCAGGCCCTTGTGGCGTTTACCGACCAACTGGTCGCCTCTTTCAACCGGGCGGGTATTGTGGAGGTACTGGTGCGCCATCACGCCTATGCCAGGGGGTTGGTGGACTACTTTACGATCAAGTTTGATCCCGGCAGACGGGGCCACAAAAAAGAGGCGCTGTTAAAAGAAAAGGCCCTGGAGGCGATGCGCAAAGAGGTAGTCAACCTGAACGAGGACAGGATTTTGCGGATGCTGGCCGAGGTGGTTCGCCATATGGTGCGTACCAACTACTTTCTACATAAGGAGGCCATCGCCTTTAAGGTGCATACCCACCGTATTGAAGGGTTGGAAGGCGGCACCCAGCCCCGCATTGAGGCCTTTGTCTATCACCATGAGCTTTGCGGGGTGCATCTGCGTATGGGGCCGGTGAGCCGTGGCGGATTGCGCTGGAGCGACCGGTTGGAGGATTACCGGGTGGAGGTGCGCTCACTGATGCTGACCCAGGAGGGTAAAAACGCCGTTATCATTCCCGCCGGCGCCAAAGGAGGGTTTGTGATCAAACGCCCCCGTGAGGAGATTGACCGGGCGCGTTTTAAAGCCTATTACGCCATGTATATTGACGCCCTGCTTGATCTGGTGGATAACCAGACCCCGGAAGGGGCGCGAACCCCCGAAGGGATTGTGCGCTACGACGAGGATGACACCTACTTTGTTGTCGCCGCCGACAAAGGAACCGCCGCCATGAGCGACACCGCCAACGACATCGCCCTTAAGCGGGGATTTTGGCTGGGTGACGCGTTTGCCAGCGGCGGTAGTAACGGTTACAGCCACAAAGCGCTGGGTATTACCGCCAAAGGGGCGATCCGCTCCGTGGAGCGCTATTTCATTGAGCGGGGAGTCAATATTTACGAAACGCCTGTCAGCGTGGTGGGGATCGGTTCCATGAACGGGGATGTGTTCGGCAACGGTATTTTGCTCAGCGAGAAGTTCAAACTCCTGGCGGCGGTGAGCCACAGCGAGATTTTCATTGATCCCGACCCCGATATCGCCGTTGCCTACGCCGAGCGCAAACGGCTCTTTGAG
>JAMOMS010000053.1 GCA_027067015.1 Campylobacterales bacterium
CAGATCGATATTGAAATTGAGATAATAGTCTCTAAAGGCGCTGTTTTGCTCAGGATCCAAAATTTCCAGCAACACCGACGTCGGATCTCCCCGCATACTGCGACCCACTTTGTCTATCTCGTCCAGTACCATCACCGGGTTCATCTCCCCGGCGTCAATCAGCCCCTGCACAATCCGACCCGGCATGGCACCGATGTAGGTGCGACGATGGCCGCGCAATTCGTTGACATCTTCCAGCCCGCCCAGGGCAATGCGCACCAGCTTACGCTTGAGCGCCTCGGCGATGGAGTTGGCCAATGAGGTTTTCCCGATGCCCGGAGGGCCCGCAAAGCATAGAATTGCCCCCTTGATCTTACCGTCATCCACCCCCCTTAGCTCTGCCAACTCCCGCACGCTGAAATATTCAACAATCCGCTCTTTGGGCTTTTTAAGACCGTAATGGTCTTTATCCAACTGTTTTTGAACCGTTTCTACCCGCAAATGCTTTTTGGCCAATTTACCAAAAGGGATCTCCAACACCCAATCCAACCACCCTTGAATCAGGTTGGCATCGGCCGAGTCGGGATGCATACGCGCAAACCGGTCGATCTGCTTTTTGATCTCTTTGTAGGCATCCTCGTTCATATGGGGTTTTTTGGCTTCCAGTTTCTGGTAATACTCCTCTATCTCTTCATCCCGCTGATTATCAACCCCCAATTCGCGCTGAATCTGCTTGAGCTGTTCTTTAAGAAAATACTCTTTGTTGACCTGCTCAATACGACTGTGTACCTTGGAACGGATCTCCTTTTGCAGTTTGCCCGCCTCAATCTCGGCGGAGATGATGTCGATTAACAGCATCAACCTCTTCTCGGCATCCTCTTCCACAAAAAGCTCGTAGGCCACCGGCTTTTTGATGCGGATCGTACTGCATACCAAATCGGCGATACGGTTGGGTTCATGGTTCTCTTCAATGGTGCGCAAAAGATCGGGCGGGAACTGGTTGCTCACCTGCGACAATACCCGCAAACGCTCTCTTAACACCTCCATCAAAGCCTCTACTTTGGCTTCGTGATAGGGCTTGGAGCGAATAATATCAACCTTGGCCATCAGCGGCGTCTCCGCCAGCTGTTGTATAATCCGTCCCCTGGCCAGTCCCTGGAAAAGGACTTTTACCCGACCGTCAGGCAGGGTGACTTTACGCATAATGGAACCTATCACCCCCGCGTCATAGATGGCCTCAAAACGGCGTTGGCCTTCGTGTTCGGGACGGGTCGGGCAAACCATAATCAGCGAATTGCGCGATACCGCCTCTTCCACCGCCGCCATATTGGCTTCATCGCTGAAAAAGATGGGAGAGATCATAAAGGGGTATAAAAACAGCTCATCTTCCACGACTATCGGCAGTTCCGCCGGAAAAGCGCTATAGTCACTCAATTGCATATCAACCCTTTTTAAAATTTATAAGATTTCTATGGATACTTACTCCCCTAAAAGGAGAGTTATCAGGCGGTTTTATAGTGGTTTTCTTCGTGTTTGTCAAGCTGAATGGCTCTTTACTCAAAAAGCCAGGCCAACCAACCTCGGTGAGGCGGTTGTATATCGTCAGCTTTGATAAAGCTCTCTTGATTGCGTGCCCTGTAGATCTCTGCCGCTTTGGGTTTATCCAGGCGCGTATAGAGCTTTGCGATATTTTCATTTAAAAGGTAGCGGGCCATCGCCAAACGCACCGCTACGGTTTGCGCCATCGGCGTCATCTCGCTATCAGGATAACGCGCCACGTACCCCTGCGCTTTTTTGTAGGTATCGTCAATAAGTTTCTGGTCCCGCTGGGGAGAGCGCAACCCGTAAAAGGCGGCCTTAATCTTGATAAATTCCGCCAGTTTCCGGTTTTTGTAACTGCCGTAACGTTTCATGTACTCATCCAGATAAAACTGCGCCAGCAGGTACTCTTCGTTATCCATGTGCGCCTGCATCAAAATGAGCATCGCCTCGGGAATCAGGGGAGAGCTGATATGCTCGCTCTCCAAAGAGGTAAAGGCGTTATCGGCCTTCTCCAGATTGCCCGTTACCACCCCTTTGATCATCTTCTTATACCAATAAAGCGCCGGTTTCTCATACTCCTCTTTGGGCTTGACGGCACTACACCCGCCTATCAGCACTGACAGGGCCGCCAATACGGCCACCCCCTTTTTTACGCTACGCATCGGATCGGTTTTCCTTTCAATCCGGCCCATTCAGGGCTCTTATAGGTTCTGTGTTTTAAACTTAGAGAACATTTTATCCGATATATGTTTACCGCAGTATTAAAACCAAAAGGCAGTACCTATGACCTATACAGCCGTTTTACCGATTCTCGGATTTGACAACATAGAACGTTATGAGCTTCAAAAAATCGATGACATCTTCTACCGCTTGGTCGAAGCGCAAAACCAAACACCCTCTTTTTTGCTCATCACGCCGGCCGCCCTGCGAGACGACTATACCTTTGAAATTCCCGATGAAGCGGCGCAAAAATTGGGACTATCAGAAACCGTCGCTCCCGTGACATTGAATATCATGATTGTAGACAGTGTGCCGGAAAACTCCCATATTAACTTTTTGGCCCCGCTTCTGTTTAACCCGCAAAACGGCAAAATGGGACAAGTGGTACTCGATAATGCCCAATACCCGCAGTTTGGTCTGGCCGAACCTTTGGCTAACTACCTCAAGAAGGAGTCCGAAAAATGCGACTGACCTTTATCGGGCCCGGCCGCATGGCCCTGTCGCTTGCCAAAGGGCTGGAGGAAACGCATGAATTGACCGTTGTGGGCAGAGACGGCGAAAAGCTGTTGGCCTTTACCCAACAGCTTAAAAAACATGCCAAGACGGCATTGATCCAAAAGTATGATATAGAGGGCCAAACCGTTATTCTGTGCGTCAAACCCCACGCCCTGGAAGAGGTGGCAAAAGCGCTTAAAGGCAAAGCCGACACCCTCTATTCGGTATTGGCGGGCACACCGCTTGAGAAGCTTAAAAAACATATCAAAGCGCAACATTATGTGCGGGCCATGCCCAACCTGGCCGCCGAATCTTTCGCCTCCATGACATCGCTTACCGGTGACGCCGTCAAAGAGGAGGAGGCCAAAACGCTCTTTGAGAGCATCGGCCGGACCCTCTGGCTCGGCAGTGAAAAAGAGCTCGACATCGCCACCGCCGTCGCCGGAAGCGGCCCGGCCTTCCTGGCTATGGTGGCCGAGGCGCTGGCCGACGGAGCGGTACGGCAAGGATTAAAACGCGCAGACGCCCGACACTTGGTCAACGGCCTATTTCACGGGTTTGCCCCTCTACTTGAAAACCACCACCCCGCCCTTCTCAAAGAGGCGGTTATGAGCCCCGGCGGCACCACCGCCGCCGGATGCGCTGTACTGGAGAAAAACGGCATCCGCTACGCCATGATAGAAGCTATTGAAAAAGCTTACGGTATTACCCAAAAAGAGTCATGAAACGCTTACCCATCGGCATCCAGACCTTTAGGCAGATCATTGAAGGCGACTATACCTATGTCGACAAGACCGGCATGGCTTACGATCTGATTACAAGCTATAAATACGCCTTCCTCTCCCGCCCCAGACGCTTTGGCAAAAGCCTCTTTTTAGACACCCTGCACAATATCTTTGAAGGCCACAAAGAGCTCTTTGAAGGGCTGGCCATCTACGACCAATGGGACTGGAACCAAAGCTACCCCGTCATCCGCATCGACTGG
>JAMOMS010000054.1 GCA_027067015.1 Campylobacterales bacterium
CGGGTTTGCGAAGGCAGGTTCACCCCCCCTTTGACAAAATAGGTGCGCTCCGTATCGCCCGCGTCAAAGGTTGAGACTTCCCGCGGGGGAATCCCGTCGGTTTTGGTACCGGAAAAGCCCGCGCTAAGATCATACAGGCCGGTTGCGTAAGAGAGTGTCGCGTCTCCTTTATAGGTGGCGTCACTGCCGCCCATCAGGCCCACATCGGCATGGAGGCCTTTGGCCGCCTTTTTGGTCACAATGTTGATCACCCCGCCGGCGGCGTCGGCGCCCCAGACGCCCGATTGCGCCCCTTTGACGATCTCAATGCGCGCGACATCGGCCAGGTCAATCCGCTCCAACTGGGCCGTCGCGGAGGGGTTGGTGGGGTCATTCAGACGGATACCGTCAACCAAAACCACCACATATTTGGCGTGCATACCCCGCAGACTAAATGAACTCACCTGCCCCGCTCCGCCGTTTTGGGTAATCTGAATGCCGGCCTGATCGCGCAGGGCCTCAAGAAGGTTATGATAGTGATTTTCTTCAAGTTGTTGGGAGGTTATAAGCGTGACGTCGGAGGTAATATTTTTTAATATTGAAGGGGTCGGCATAGCCGAATCAACCACCACCTCCTCAAGTTCCGCCTCATCGGCCTCTTTTTGAATCCCTTTTTGCGCCATGTTCTCTTCGCGGGCCGTCACCGCCGCTTCGGTCGCCATCAGATTGACACAACTGACCGTCACGGCAATGGCCGCCAGTGAAAAGTAGCGCCCTTTAAAACCTTTAGCTTTCACCAAACAATCCTTTCTGTTAAGATTAAAGACGTTCTTTGGCCTCGGCAATGGCCTCAATCAGCGCGTCCACGTTCTCTTTGGGCACATGGATTTTCCAGTCAGGTTCGCCGCCCGCTCTGTTTAGCCACACGCCCACGCTCACCACCGGCGCGCTCTCCTTGCCGTAAGGCTCTTGAAGAACCGCCACGGTAATGACGCCGTTTTCACTGTTGGCCAGGGGAATCTCTTTAATAATTTCAGACGTTTTCATTCTCTCTCCTTCCTGTCGGATTTGAGCATACGCGAAAGCATGGCGTTGAGTTTAAGCCACGCCTTGTGCTCCATAATGGGAAAGCCGGCAAACACCTTGCCGCCCGGAAGCGACTTGGTAACCCCGCCCCGCGCGGCGATCTGGGTAAAGTCGCCAATCTCCAAATGGCCGCTGGTGGCGCTCTGTCCGCCCATCACCACGTTGCGTCCCAGTTTCGTAGAGCCCGAAAGACCTACCTGTGAGACCACAATGGCGCGCGGTCCCACCTCGCAGTTGTGGCCGATCTGCACCAGGTTGTCCACCTTGGTCCCCTCTTTGATAACCGTTTTGCTAAGCGTTCCCCGATCTATCGCGGTATTGGCGCCGATCTCCACCTCATCTTCCAAAACCACCCGGCCAAGCTGATAGAGCTTGACGTGTCTGCCGTCTCGGGTATGGGCAAAACCGAAACCGTCACTGCCGATCACCGCGCCGGCGTGCAAAATACAGCGTTTGCCGATCTCGCAGTCGTGGTAGATCGTCACATTGGGGTAGATCAGCGTCTCATCGCCTATTCGCACCCTGTCGCCCACATAGGCGCCGGGCATGACGGTTACGTTTTTGCCAATCACCACATCCCGTCCCAGATAGGCCCCTTCGGCCACACGACTCCCCTCCCCGATCACCGGGTCGGCCCCCTCTTCGCTCATGGGATCGGGCGCGAAAAAACAGCTGGCTTCAGCCAGTTTGAGGTAGGGTTCGTCACTCACAAGCGCCGCACTGCCCGCCGGTACCTTGTCGGCAAAAGCGGGAGCCACCAACACCGCGCCCGCTTTGGTAGTCGGCAGAAGATAGGCATATTTGGGATTGTCCAGAAAGCTCAGATCTTCAGGGCCCGCCTCATCCAACGGCGCCAGCTTCCGCAGTTCAAAATCGACGGCGGGTTCCTCCAGGCCGAGCGCGTGGCACAATTCGGAGAGTCTCATTCTCTCTCCATCGCCACCACGCCGCCGCGCACGATCTCTTCGGGGTGGAAACGTCGGGCCGCTTCAATGAAATGTTTGACCCGTTTGGGCTCATCGGCCACCATCGTGATAATATGGTGACTGCTGACATTGGCGATACCGCCGTTATAGGCCTCGCAAAGCGCCTGAATATTGGCCAGCGACTCGTTGATGGGGAATTTGATCAGCACCATCTCCTTCTCGATCATCTCCTCATGCTCGATCACCTTGTAGGTGGGAATGAGCTTGTGAAGCTGTTTGATAATCTGCTCGATCACCCGCACGTTGCCCCGGGTCTCGATGGTCAGGCGCGACATATCGCTCTCGGGAATCGGCGCGACGGTGAGGGCTTCAATGTTGTACCCCCGCGCCGCGAAAAGTCCCGTGATGCGGGAGAGCACGCTGTGTTCGTTCTTGACAATGACGGAGATGACTCGGCGTTCGTTTTTCATGCTCAATCCTTGAATTCCAGCATCATATTATAAAGCGTCCCGCCGCTGGGCACCATGGGCAAAACGTTTTCGTAGCGGTCAACCACCACGTCAATCACGGCCACCACCCCTTTATCCACCGCGTCTTTGAGCGCCTCGTCAAAGGCCTCTTTGCTCTCGACCCTGTAGCCCACGCCGCCGCAGGCTTCGGCCAGTTTGACAAAATCGGGCTGAAAGCTCAGGTCGGTTTCGGCGTAGCGTTTGTCGTAAAAGAAGGTCTGCCACTGGCGCACCATGCCCAGGTAGTGGTTGTTTAGAATAATGTTCACCACCGGCAAGCGGCTCTCCACCGCCGTCACCAACTCCTGGATATTCATCAAAATGGAGCCGTCGCCGGAGAAATTGACGCTGATTTTATCGGGCCGTCCCCGCTTGGCGCCGATGGCCGCGGGAAAACCGAATCCCATAGTACCCAGTCCGCCGCTGGTAATAAGCTGGCGGGGATAGGAGAAGGGGTAAAACTGCGCCGTCCACATCTGGTGCTGACCCACGTCGGTAGAGACCACCGCTCTCTCGCCCAACAGCTCCCCGACCCGCTGAATGACCCATTGGGGTTTGATCACCTCGTCGCTGTCTTCATAGTGCATGGGGTGAATCTCGTTGTAGCGGGCCAGGATTTTGCGCCACGCCTCATAACGTGCCGGATCGACCCGCTCTTTAAGCTTGGGCGTCATGACAGTAAGTACCTCTTTAAGATCCCCCACGATCGGATAATCGACAGACACCAGCTTGCCGATGGAGCTGGGGTCGATATCGACATGAATGATCCTGGCGTGCTTGGCAAATTCGCTGAGCTTGCCCGTTACACGGTCGTCAAACCGGGGCCCCAGGGCGATCATCAGGTCCGCCTCGCTCATGGCCATGTTGGCCTGGTAACTGCCGTGCATACCCACCATGCCAAGCAGAAGCGGATCGTCATGGCGCAATGTGCCCCGCGCCATCAGGGTCTCGACGGCGGGAATCTGCGTCAAGGCCACCAGTTCGCGCACCAACTCGGCCGCGTCGGCGTGAATGACGCCGCCGCCCAGATAAAAGACGGGGCGCTTGGCTTCGCAGATCGCTTCCACCGCCTTCTTGATCTGGCGGATATTGCCTTTGGTGGTGGGGCGGTAGGTGGGAATATCCACATGATCGGGATAGACAAACTCCGCCATCTCCGCCGTCAC
>JAMOMS010000055.1 GCA_027067015.1 Campylobacterales bacterium
CCCGCTCATACATGGCCGTCAACAAAGCCCGCGCCTCCTCGGCCTCCATTTTGCCCTCAAACAAAAGCCCGAAGGCCTCTTTCGCCTCTTGATAGGTCATGTTGTCAACTCCTTGACATATTCATCTTTCGCGCTTTTGGGCACGGTTTTGGTTTGCGGGATTTTGAGCACCTCATAGAGCCGGCTCCCTTTGAGGTAGCGAATCTCGATTTTGTCGCCCACCTTCACCTCCCGGCTCGCCTTGGCCGGCTGACCGTTGAGAAACACCACCCCGCTTTTGAGCATATCCTGCGCGACGGTACGGCGCTTGACCAGGTTGACACCGCTTAAATATTTATCGATCCGCACGTTGACACTCCGTCAAATTTTACCGACCATTGTAGCCTTTTGCCCCTTAAAGGTGTCACAGCATAAAACGCTCGGCAAAGGCTTCGTCAAAGCGCACAATGCCCCGCCTGCGCAAATCTTTCAGCACCTCGGCGTCGCACACCACGTCGCCGGGCCACTCCCTTGTAAAGCCGTCTACCTCCGTCTTGTCGGTGGCGTCCACCATAATAAACGGCGCCAGCCGGATATCCCGTTTGGCGTCAATGTTGTTGGCCACCCGCCACACAAGCATATAGGGGTTGTCCACGCTGTTTTTGGCTGAATCGACCACCACCGCCACCTTCAGGTGCGCTTTTAGCGCTTCCATCCGCTCAAAGAGCCTCTTGACAGACGCGCTTTTCTCATACGCGATTACCGCCACGGGGTTTTTGGTATGGGTCATATATTGACGCACCGCCTTTACGTTGCTATCAAGCGCCCTGAGCTTTTCCAAAAGCGCCGCGTCATCCAACAATATGGCCACCCCCTCTTCAACCGGCTCGCCGGTACAGTCCACCCCCAGCTTGCCGCCCACCAAGGCTTCCGGACTGCTGTGATCAAGCGCGTCGACGATCCCTTCGCTGATCAACACCCGCTTTGGCGAGAGCCGATCAAGCAGATGGGTCGCCAGCGCCTCGTAATCGGTCAGATCGGGCGCCGTTTCACCCACAAAAAAGGCGTGTTTGACAAAGCTCATCTGCCCCACGCCCCAAAAGGCGTGCATGAACTGCTTGGCGTGACCTTTGTATCGCACCGCCATCTTGGCCAGAATCAGGTTGTGAAAGACCCCGTTTTCGGGCATATGGTAATCAATCAGCTCCGGGGCGGTGGTTTTAAGAAGCGGCAGGAAAATACGCTCGGTGCCCCACCCCATATATTTGTCCTCCAGCGGCGGTTTGCCCACCACGGTCGCCTGATAGACGGGGTTTTGGCGCATGGTGATGGCGGTAACGTCCATCACCGGATAGGGCTCTTTGAGGGTGTAGTAGCCGGTATGGTCCCCAAAGGGGCCCTCGATCTCCAGTTTTTCAGGGTCAACCTCCCCCTCAATCACGATATCCACATCCTCGGGAATCCAGATGTCGTTGGTCAGCGACTTGACCAACCGGGGGTTCTCGCCCCGCACAAAGCCGTAGAGCAGTAGCTCAAAAAGGCCGTGCGGCAGGGGCGCCTGGCCGCACCAGATATAGAGCGGGTCACCCCCAATGGCCACAGTGACGGGCATCTTTTTACCCGCTGTTTTGTACTGGTCAAAAAAGTGGCTGGCGTCTTTGTGGATCTGCCAGTGCATCCCCAGCCGCCGCTTGCCGTACTGTTGCAGACGGTACATCCCAAGATTTTGCATGGTGCCGTCAAGGCTTTGGGTATAGACCTGCCCCATCGTAATAAAGGGCCCGCCGTCTTCGGGCCAGGTAGTCAGGATAGGCAGGGTGTCCAGATCGGCCGCTTCGCCCAGGAAAACACGCGCCTGACAGGCGCCCCGGTTTTTCAGACGCTTGGGAAAGACGTTTTTTAACGCAAAAAGTCTCGGCAAAAGGTCAAGGGTCTCTTTCAGTCCCCTGGGCGGCTTGAGATGAAGCAGGGTCTCGATCTCTTCGGCTATGGCGTCGGGATGCCGTCCAAAAATCATCTCGGTGGTTTTGAAATCGGCAAACATATTCATCACCACCGGCATCTCGTACTCTATTCCTTTTTCCCAATTCACCGGCCGTTTGAAAAGCAGTACGTCGCTTTTGTCCTGTTTGACCTCCACATAAGCGGCGTGGGCCATCTCCAAATTGACGTCACACGGCTCCTCAATGACTCTTAATCGTCCCGCCTGATCCAACCGCTTCAACCATGCCTGCATTGATGCCATAGGGCCATCCTTCCGCAATGAAATGGTCATATTTTATCGCCAAAGAGATAAATTTCCATTGACACCGCCCAAAGCTTTGCGTCAAAATAAAAAAATTCTCCTGAGTCTTTCCGATTAACGCATCGTTAGCATCTTAAAGATAAAATTTTTTGATTTATTTTATAAGGTGTGCCATGACAAAAAACGAAAACGTTCTTTATAAGCTCAAACTGCTTATGCTTTTGCCTCTGGGTGTGATTATGATTATTTTTCTCTACTTTTCGTACAACTCCTACCACACCCTTCGACAGATGCACCGGCTCCATGAGCAGTTAACCAAAATCCGCGCCACCGCCACGCTTATTAACGAGCTTCAGCAAGAAAGAGGCATCAGTAGCGGCTATATGGCCAGCCGGGGAGCCCAATATCCCCATAAGCTAAAGGAGCAACGCCAAAAGGTGGATGTCGCTTTTCGAAGGCTCAATAGCATTTGTCAAGCCAACCCCACCCTGGTCTGCCACACCTATATTGATATTCCCGAAATCCGCCGGGAGGTAAGTCGCTTTGCCATCTTCACTTCCGACGCCTTTGACTACTACAGCGACGCGATTCAAAAAATAGAGGCCGACTTTTTGCGGATGAAGACCCATGTCCAGGACCCTACCATCAAAAACCTGCTGGAGAGTTACGCCAACCTGATCTTCATGAAAGAGTCGTTGGGGCAGATTCGGGGAGCTTTTAACGGGATATTCTCCAAAAAGGCGTCCGACGAGCGACTGATGGCCCGTATCAACTACGCCAAAGGGGTGCATGATAACGCGCTCTATCGCTTCAGGGCCACCGCTTCGCAAAAGATGCGTGCCAAACTCAATCATATTCTCTCTTATAAAGACTATCTTTGGATCGAATCGGTTTTTAGAGATTTTTTCATACGCCACAACCACACCATGATCAACCCCAAAATCTGGTGGGAACGCAGTACCCGTGTGATTGACCGGCTCTATGATATGGAAAATATCTTCTTTGACGACATTGAGGCCCAAACCACCGCGCAATCGAAAAAAATCTTTATGGAACTTGGCGTCAATCTGGTCATTTTGGTACTCCTTTTTCTCACCGTGGCCTGGCTGGCCAACAAGATTCGTACCGACATTCTCAAAAACATCAGCCTGCTTAACGAATATAAAGCCGCCGTGGACCAGGGCACCATTGTCTCCAAAACCGATCCCAAAGGTATCATTACCTATGCCAACAGCAAATTTTGCGAAATCTCCGGTTACCGGGGCGATGAACTGCTTGGCAAACCCCACAATATTGTCCGCCATCCCGATATGCCGGCCGAAGCGTTTCGGCAGATGTGGGCGACCATCAAAGCCAAAAAAACCTGGCACGGTATCGTCAAGAACCGTAAAAA
>JAMOMS010000056.1 GCA_027067015.1 Campylobacterales bacterium
ATCGCACTTGGGGTTTTTGGCGGTGCAGATGTAGCGGCCAAAGAGCACCATCGCCTGGTGGAGCCGGTGCAGGTCGGTCTTGAACTTTTTGACCAGGTCCGCCTCGGTCTCCTTGGCGGTTTTGGCTTTGGAAAGCCCCAACCTATGGGCGACCCGAAAGACGTGGGTGTCCACCGCCATCAGGTTGGCCTGGGTGTATTCGATCATCACCACGTGGGCGGTCTTTTGGCCCACGCCGGGCAGTTTGACCAGCTCCTTTTCATCCAGCGGAATCTGGCCGTCGTAATGTTCCATGACGGTTTTGGCCATCTTGACGAGGTTTTTGGCCTTGTTGTTGAAAAAGGAGCAGGTCTGGATGTAGGTTTTCACCTCCTCCGTATCCGCTTGGGCCAGGGTAGGGATGTCGGGGTAGGCTTCAAAGAGGGCGGGGGTGATGAGGTTGACCCGCTTGTCGGTACACTGGGCCGAGAGCATCACCGCCACCAGCAGTTCGTAGAGGTTGCGGTAGTTTAGCTCGGTAACCGAGTCGGGGTAGTGCGCCAAAAAGCGCTCGCGTATGGTTTCGATCTCTTTTTTGGTGGCCATCTTCATCGTCGATCCTTTGGGTAATTCAAGGGGCAATTATATATAATAGGCCCAAATTTTTTCCATAGAAGAGGTTTTGCATGGCAGGTCATAACAAATGGTCCAAAGTCAAACATATCAAGGCCAAAGAGGATGCCAAAAAGGGTAAACTCTTTACCAAAGCGGTGCGTGATATTACCACCGCCGCCAAGCAGGGCGGGGGAGACCCCGCCACCAACGCGGCCCTGCGCCTGGCCATTGAGCGGGCGCGGGCGGTCTCCATGCCCGCTGAGAACATCCAGCGGGCCATCGACAAGGCCACGGGCAACCTGAAAGGGGTCAGTTACGAGGAGATCACCTACGAAGGGTACGGCCCCGGCGGGGTGGCGATCATGGTAGAAGCCATGACCGACAACCGCAACCGTACCGTCGCCAGCGTGCGCCACGCCTTCACCAAAAACGGCGGGAGCCTGGGTACCAGCGGCAGTGTGGCGTGGATGTTCGAGAAAAAGGGGATCGTCACCGTGCCCCGAAGCGAAAAGGATGACGAGGTGATGGAGGCGGCCCTGGAAGGGGGTGCCAGTGATATTAAAGAGTATGAGGAAGTGTTGGTGGTAGAGAGCGAGCCGGCCGACTTTGACGCGGTGCTAAAAGCGGTGGAAGCCACCGGCGTGGAGATTTTGGAGAGCTCCGTGGGGCTGGTGGCCACCAATACCGTGGATGTGGATGACGAGACGGCGGCGAAGGTGGAGAAGCTGATCGAGATGCTTGAAGAGGATGACGACGTCCAAAACGTCACCCACAACATGGCGTGAAATTTACCTTCGTTAATCGCTTTTGAAGTACAATGCGACTGACATAATCAATTTTAACAAAGGATACCGATGAAAAAACTACTGATTGCAGGCATGGGAGCCGCGGTGCTGGCACTTTCGCTTCCCGCGTCCGATGTGCTGGCCACCGTCAACGGCCATAAAATTACCAAAACCGACGTGCAGGAAGCGATGGCCGCCATGGGCGCGAGAACCACGTATGACGCACTGCCCGAGCAGGTCAAAAAGCGCCTGCTTGACCAGGTGATCGAACAGCAACTGCTTCAGCAAAAAGCGATCAAAAGCGGCATTGAGAGAGACAGGGAGTTCAAGCGGGCGCTGGCGAAAATCAAAGGCAAGCTGGCGCTGGATGTGTGGATGAAAAAACAGCTTGACAAGATCAAAGTAAGCGACGCCGAGGCCAAGAAGGCCTATGAGGAGCACAAAAGTGCCTTCAAACGGCCCGAAACGGTACACGCGCGCCATATTCTGGTTAAAACCGAAAGCGAGGCCAAAGCGATTATCGCCGAGCTGAACAAAACACCCAAGTCCAAACTCAAGGCCAAGTTCGAGGCGCTTGCCAAGAGCAAATCGACCGGCCCCAGCGCCGTAAGAGGCGGGGATTTGGGCTATTTTGGCCGCAAACAGATGGTCAAACCCTTCAGCGACGCCGCGTTTGCGCTGAAACCGGGCCAGTACACCAAAACGCCGGTGAAGACCCAGTTTGGTTACCATGTGATCTATGTTGAGGACAAGAAGCCGGCCCAGACCATTCCTTTCAAAGATGTCAAAGAGCGGCTCAAGCAAAACCTCAAAATGGAAAAATTCAAAGAGAAGATGCAAAAACTCGCCAAAGACCTGCGGGCCAAAGCGAAGATCAAATATTCCAACTAAGGGGGTAGGGATGGCCAAAGTCTCTGAATTTGTCAAACCCGGCGTCGCCACCGGCGAGGAGGTGAAGAAGATTTTTGAGATCGCCAAGGCCGAAGGGTTCGCCCTGCCGGCGGTCAACGCCGTAGGCACCGACTCCATGAACGCCATTATGGAGGCGGCCAAAACGGTCAACTCGCCTGTCATTGTGCAGTTTAGCCACGGGGGCGCCAACTTCATCGGCGGCAAGGGGATCGACAGCCACGAAGCGGCGGTACGGGGCGCCATAAGCGGCGCGAAGCACGTGTGGGAGATGGCGGAAGCCTACGGCATTCCCGTCATTTTGCACACCGACCACGCCGCCAGGAAACTGCTTCCCTGGATCGACGCCCTGTTGGAGGCGAGCGAAGCGCACTTCAAGGCCACCGGCAAACCGCTCTTTAGCTCCCATATGCTTGATCTAAGCGAAGAGCCGCTGGAAGAGAACATTGAGACCTGTAAGGCCTATTTGGAGCGCATGAGCAAAATGGGCATGACCCTGGAGATCGAGCTGGGCATTACCGGCGGCGAAGAGGACGGCGTGGATAATACCGACGTGGATAACAAACTGCTCTATACCCAGCCCGAAGAGGTGGCTTACGCGTATGAGGAGCTTAGCAAAATCAGCCCCAATTTCACCATCGCCGCGAGTTTTGGCAATGTCCACGGCGTCTACAAGCCCGGCAACGTGGTACTGCGCCCCGAGATCCTCAAAAACAGCCAGGCCTATATCGAAGAGAAGTTCGGCACCGCTCCCAAACCGGTCGATTTCGTCTTCCACGGCGGTAGCGGCAGTGAGCTTAAAGATATTCGTGACGCCATCAGCTACGGCGTGGTGAAGATGAATATCGACACCGATACCCAGTGGGCCTTCTGGGCCGGCGTCAAAGGGTATATAGAGAAGTATCACGACTACCTCCAGGCGCAGATCGGCAACCCCGAAGGTGACGACAAGCCCAACAAGAAGTATTACGACCCGCGCAAGTGGTTGCGGGAGGGCGAGAAGTCGATGGTTGAGCGGCTTAAAGTCGCCTTTGAAGATCTTTTGTGCGTTGATCGCTACTGATTTTCTTCTGCCTACGCCCGTGGAGCCTTTTTCGTTCCGCGGGCGCCTTTTTTACGTCAAACGTGACGATCTCATACACCCCTATTTTTCCGGCAACAAGTTTCGTAAGCTCCAAGCACTCATTGAACTGCCCGCCTCCCGTTACCGTCGGCTTGTCAGTTACGGCGGGCTTCAGAGTAACGCCATGCTCTCCATGTCAGCGCTGGCTAGGATGAAGGGGTGGGAATTTGAGTATTGGGTGAAGACGGTACCCGATTTT
>JAMOMS010000057.1 GCA_027067015.1 Campylobacterales bacterium
GTGTCTGGCGATCTCCACCCCTTCGCCCCGCACCGTGAAACTGCCGATCGCTTTTTTAAGGGTTTCGCCCACGGCGATATCCCGTTTGGCCACGGCGGCCACGCTGTAGCGGGGGTTGGGGCTATTGTCAAGCAAAACACCGCCGCCGTTTAGAACCCGCTGAACGGTTTTGATGATCTCCATGTGGCACAGGTGATAGGTGCGCTCGATGACGTAGTAGGGCCCTTCTCCCAGCTTGTAGTAGCGAAGCGCCCCTTTTTGCTCCTCTTCGTGCTCGGCCAGAATAAAGACGCCGGCGGGCAGTTTGGGGGAGAGCACGTAGTCGCTGACGGGTAGCGCGACACCTTTTTCTTTGGCTATCTCCACCAGTTTGGTGCCGCCTTCCAACATATCGTCGCTTTTAAGTTTGACAAGCCCCTCCTGAATCAGGTTGGCCCCCAGGCCGTTGGCCACCAGCACCTGCTCGATCTGTACTTTCGTGCCGTCGGTAAAGGAGGTGACCATCTCCAGACTCAGATTGGATTTCGCGCCCCAGTACTCCATCTCTTCGCGGGTGGGGTTTTCATTAAGAAAGCCTTTGATGTTGGCGTAAAGCACCGGTTTAAAACCCATGGCCAGCGCCTCTTCGTGCAGGGCGGCCAAAACGCCGGGCTGGTCGCCGTCGGCTTCGGTGAGCATCCCTTTGCCCACGAAATAGGAGCCGGTGGTGACATGAAACTCCGAGTTCATCGTCACCACCGGCAGGCCCGCCTTTAACACGGTATCGATCACTTCGGTGGCGTAGACCGCGTCGCCGCTACACTCGACGATCAGGTCGCTCTCTTGGATAAGCGCTGTCAGGTCGTGGGTTAAAAGCGAAGGGTCGACAAAGTCGGTGCGTCGGGAGATGTCGCTTCTAGTCAGCACTTTGCTGACGGTCAATTCGGGGTGGCGAAGTAACATTTTGGCCAGGCCGTTGGCAATGAAACCCGAACCCACCACGCCGATGCGGCGCCGTTTGACGGGACGTTCCAGCTGTTGGAGACATCGTTTCAGGGCCTCTCGCCAGTAGGGAATTGTCAGATTGTAGTCGCGCTTGATCTTCTCTTTGCTTAAAACGCTGTAGGCGGGTCGCTTGGCCGGGGTGGGGTAGGCGCTGGTAGGAATGGGATTGACACGGCACTTTGTGCCGGAGAGCTCGAAAACGGCCTGGGCGAAGTCGTACCAGGAGCAGTTGCCCTCATTGCTGAAGTGGTAGATCTCCACCCCTTCGGGAAAGCGGTCACTTTGTAAAACCTGCAAGATTGCCTCCGCCAGGTCGGCGGCGTAGGTTGGGGTGCCGATCTGGTCGTCAACCACGTTGATCGTGTCGCGCTCTTTGGCCAATCTTAGCATGGTTTTGACAAAGTTGTGTCCCAACGCGGAGTAGATCCAGGAGGTGCGGATAATCAGCGCCCCTTTGGGCGCGATTTGCAAGATCGCCTCCTCGCCGGCGTGTTTGGAGCGGGCGTAGACCCCCTGGGGATTGACAGTATCGTCCTCTTTTAAAGGGGTGTGGCCGGTGCCGTCAAAGACATAGTCGGTAGAGATGTGGATCAGGCGGATATCGTGCGCTTTTGCCGCTTCGGCCAGGTTCTTGACCCCGTCGCGGTTGACGGCGAAGGCCGCCTCTTCATTTTCTTCGGCGCCGTCGACATCGGTATAGGCGGCGCAGTTGACAATATGGGTGACGCCGTTTTGCGTGATGAAGCGCTCAACGGCTTTCTGGTCGGTGATGTCCAGGCTCTCTTTGTCGGTAAACAGGAAACGGTCAGGCAGATGTTTTTGTTCAATAAGGCGGCGCAGTTCACCGCCTACCTGGCCGTTGGCGCCGGTGACAAGGACGGTTTTAGGCATAGAGATCCTCTTCATAGGTAAAGATTTCGGCCTCTTTGAGCCGGGGTTGTTTGCGGTCTTTTTCAGAAAGCAGTAGCGCCTCTTTGGATAGAGGCCACGTTATGCCGATGTCGGGGTCGTCAAAGGCGATGCCCCGGTCGCATTCGGGGCTGTAGTAGTTGTCGACTTTGTAGGCGAAGATCGTGTCGTCTTCCAGTACCACAAAAGCGTGGGCGAAACCGCGGGGAACAAAGAGCTGGCGTTTGTTTTCGCCGCTAAGCTCCACGGCGACATAGTGGCCGAAGGTGGGACTGCCTTTGCGAATATCGACCGCCACGTCGATGACACGTCCCTTGATGACGCGCACCAGCTTACTTTGCGCGAACGGCGGAAGTTGGTAGTGCAGGCCTCTTAATACCCCTTTGTCGCTTTTGGATTCGTTGTCCTGGCAAAAGGGAACGGCAAATCCTAAAAAATCTTCCAGCTTGTCTTTGCGAAAACTCTCCATAAAATAGCCCCGGGGATCTTCAAAGACTTTGGGCTCAATGATAACGACATCGGGAATGTCGGTGCGGGTAAAGGTCATGATCTTTTTCTCCTTCATTTCTCTGTTTCGATTTTATCAAGTTGACGGGCAACGTAGGCTGAAACCACGGGACTGCCGCTGTCGTTGAGGTGGGTACGGTCGGCAAAGTAGCGGTCGGCCAGGTCAAGTTGCTGGGTGGTGATGAGTATGCCATTGTAAGGTTTAAGGGCCTCCTTGATGCGCTTGTCGAAATAGGCGACGGCACTGCGGACTTTGGGGTGGGTGTCGTAAAGCCCTTTACGGTAGGGCTGATGGACCACGTAAAAACGGATACCTCTGGCTTTGGCACGTGCCGCCATGCGAGCAACGGCGCGGAACGATTCGGGGTGCATGATACCAGGATGCGGTAAGCGCCATCGATGGGGGATGATATCTTTGCCGTAGATGTGTAACGGAACACTGCCGCTGGCGTCAAAAAGGAGCGACTCGAATTTGTTGGGTTGTTGATGTTTGGGTACCCACTCCTTTTGGCGGTTGATGAGAAAGGGGATATTGACGGTGGCTTTGAAAAACATTTCGGCGTAGCGCCAGGGGCCCAGCTCTTTGCGCATATAGCGTCTTAGCAGGGCGGGGCGGTAATCTTTGAGCTTCCAGGGGTGGGGGAAGTCGGAGTATTGGGCCGAATAGATGATGCGTTTGAGGTGGGGAAAGGCTTTGGTCAGATCCATCAGTTGTTCGACCTGGGTGGCGGTGGCGCCGTAGACCGAGAGGTTGAGGGCCTTTTTAACGACCGTCGCGTTACGCTCCAGTACCGTGCCCAGCAGGTTGTTTAGTCCAATCGATGAGCCCAAAATCACGGTATCCACTTGGTCGGGATCGATCTTTTCGCGCACGAAGCGTACTTTGGCGTCCAGTGAGATATGATCGCTCAACGGCAGCGGGTAGTGCAGGTTGAACCAGACGGCGTAGGCGAATCCCGCTGAGAGCATAAGGAAAAAGCCGGTGAAGAGGCGCTTAAGATAGGCTGCCGGTTTCATACGCCTCCTTAGAAGTTGAAGTAGATAAATTCGCTCTTTCGGTAGAGCAAAAAGACAGCCGTAAAGGCAAGCAGGGTCCAGACCAGGTAGAGCCAGTTGGTTTTGAATTTATCTTTGAACTGCATGGAGTTGGGTAACAATAGGGTGACGATAAAACCGCCCAGTAACCACCAGCCCATGTGGCTT
>JAMOMS010000058.1 GCA_027067015.1 Campylobacterales bacterium
AAACGGCCCACGGCAAACTTTGCCGTAATTGAAAAAGAGAATCCGAATCAGCGCCTCTTTGTCGATGGCCAGATCAATCGCTTCCCGCACCCGGGGATCTTGAAAAATTTTTCTTTTCAGGTTGAATCCCAGGTAGGTATAGCCGTGACCGGGCTGGGTGATGATACGAAAACGCTTTTTAAAGCGGGGGCCGATTTGGCGACTGACCTGTAAGGGAGTCAGGGCGTCAAGATCGAGTTTGCCCGATTTAAGCATCAAAAAACGGGTGGTCGCGTCGGGTAGAAAGTGGTAGTGGATACGCGCGATGCGGGGCGGGTGCTCAAAATAATCGGGGTTGGCTTTTAAAATCACGTCCCCGGTATCCGAAAGCCGGACAAGCTTATAGGGACCCGTTCCGATCGGATGGCGATTAAGCGAGGAGGTCATGGGATCGCGCTCCTTTTCCCACAGGTGCGCCGGCAATATACCCATCATCCAGATCGAAAGCGCTTTATAATAGGGCGCTTTATACTCCACGACCACCGTTTTGTCATCGGGAGTCTCAACCTTTTTGACATATCTGAAATCGCTGGCATAGGGGGTAAAAAGCTTTTTGGAGCGGGTCAAGTTGAACGTAAAGCGCACATCCCTGGCGCCAAACGGTTTGCCGTCATGCCATGTGATACCGGCGCGAAGATGAAAGACCAGACGGGTCGGGGTCTCAAATCGCCAACTTTCGGCCAGATCGCCGACAATTTTGCCCTCTTTGTCAAACTTGACCAGGCCGTTAAAGATCCATCCGGTAATCTCGCCGCTGGCGCTGTCAGTCGCCAACAGAGGATTGATACGACTCGGCGCGGCACCCAGTGCAAGATGCAGGGTGGAAGCCGAAAGAGCCAAGGAGAGAGATAAAAGAAGAAAAAGCGTCCGCATTACGGGTGGTAGGGTGCCACCGGTTTGCCGTGGGCCTTCCAGTTCATGATGCCGCCGGCCAACTCATACACCTTTTTATAACCCAGCTTCTGTGATAGAAACTGCCCCAGCATATGGGTACGGTGCGCCGTGCGGCATACCAGCACAAACGGGGTCTCTTTGGTAATACCGAGCGCCTTGAGCTTTTCAAGAAAGCCCTGCAAGTTATAACTGCCGTCCGGTTGAAAAAAGGTAACAGGGCTGCTTTGGGGTACCAGACCGGTCTGTCGCCACTCCGGCTCGGTACGAATGTCAATGACAGGGACACCCTCTTTTCGCATTGTTTCAAAAGCTTTAATGTCGAGCGATTTGACGTCGGCAAAGAGTGAAAAAGTAAAAAAGAGAAGAAGTAAAAGTTTTCGCATTGACCGTCTCCTCCCGGGAAAGCCCGGGAAACGATTAACGTTTGGAGAACTGAGGACTTCGGCGCGCTTTGTGCTTACCGTATTTTTTCCGCTCAACCACACGGCTGTCGCGAGTGAGCAGACCGTGGGGTTTAAGTATCTTTCTAAAAGCTTCGTCATAGGCGCAAAGCGCTTTGGAGATGCCGTGTTTAAGCGCATCGGCCTGGGCGCTGTAACCGCCGCCAAGCGTCTGGGCAACAATATCGACACTGCTCTCTTGCTTGGTCAAAAGCAGGGGTTGCATCACTTTGCGTTTGATCGCTTCATGACCGCCCAGCCACTCGTCCAGGCCCATGCCGTTGATTGTCATTTTGCCACTGCCGGGCTTCAGCCAGACTTTCGCGACGGAGGTTTTACGTTTTCCGGTTGCGTAGACGTTTGCCATCTTACTTGTCCTTTGCGTTTACTTGTGCGGTATGGGGGTGCTCACTGCCTGCATAGACGCGCAGTTTTTTGAGCATTTGGCGACCGAGTTTTGTTTTGGGAAGCATACCGCGGGTAGCCAGTTTAAAAAGTTTTTCGGGGTTTTTCTCTACCAACTCGCCCAGTTTTTCGCTTTTAACGCTACCGAAGTAGCCGCTATGGCGATGGTACTGTTTGTCGTTGAGTTTATTACCGCCCGTAAATTTCACTTTGGAGGCGTTGATCACGATCACGTGATCGCCGCAATCGACATGGGGCGTATAATAGGGTTTGTGTTTGCCACGAAGGTAGGTTGCGATTTCCGTAATCAGTCGTCCGAAGATCTTTCCTTCCGCATCGATCACGATCCAGTCGCGCTCAACCTGGGCGCTATTGACCATTTTTGTCATTTTCATGGTAGCTAGACCTTTAAAAAAATTTGAACGATCGGATTGTAGGGGAAAAACACTTATATCATGCTTAATTTAAGTAATATATAAGCTATTTCGCTTCCGGGACAAATGCTTTCCAGACAGCAAAGCCCACATCGTTGCCGATTTTGACCTTCACCTGAATATTCCATCGGCCGACTCCCTCAAAATCGAACGGTTTGCTGATATATAGGTCGCGTTCATAGCGAAACTTGTCGAGCGTGATGTTATATTTGTTAGTTGTAGGTCGTTGCACCACGGCAGTGATCTCAGCCCCCTGCACCGGCTTACCGCTCTTATCGGTTACGCGTACTATCACCTCACCGTGATGCGGCGCCAATCGGCTTCGGCCCAAATCGATCTCATACTTGGATTCAAACGCTTTTTGCCGGGCCAGCAACTCATTGTAGTTCTCATCTACGTCCTGATAGTTCATCATATAGTCGTTGGCCATCTGCACCGGGTTGGTAACGGCGATTTTGATTGTCCAGATACCCAACATCACAACTGTCAAAATCATGCCCAAAATGGCATAAGGCCAAAAGTTACGCTCTTGTCTCTCTTTCACGACCGTGCCTTTCTTCTAATAAACTGCCACATCACAAAAGCGAGCATAGCGTAAAATATCCAGCGGACAAAGAGAAAACTATTTTTACTTCCGCTACCAATGCTCGATTTAAGAACCACCCCTTTGGAGGCCGCAACCTGGTCCACCAGATCGGCGTATCCGTTTAAGATGGCTACCTCCAGTTTCACCCCCTCATCTTTGCTAAACGCGGGACTCATGACCGGTTTAATGGTACCGCGCCAGGGGAGCGGACTGAGTATTTGATCTATGTCAGCCAGTTTTTGGGTTTTTGGCGTGGCGAAAATGTTGACGGTTGTAGGATGTTTTGAAAAATAGAGAAGCAGATAATCGGAATAAGCCTTTTTGATCTGCTCAATCAAATCGACAGGGCGCGTGGCGTTTAACTCCTTAACGGCGGCGACAAAAACGGCGACGCCCGTTTTGTCATAGAGCTCCCTGCCCATCTGGTCAAGCTTTTTGACCTCTTTGGCCGGCATGACACCGTCATTACGTAAAACCGGCTCAAACCCTTTTGCCTCCAGTGTAACGGCAAAAGCAAAAAACAACGATAAAAAAAGGGACGCCTGAAGCGCCCCCGTTTTTTTAAGCATTACCATCAACCGACAAAAGCGTGGTTGGCGGTCAATACGGCCCAAAGGGTATAGGCGGCCAACAGAACCAGGCCCCATCCCAGGACTTTATCCATAATCTGAATCATTGTAACCTCCTTAACGGGTTGTTTTCAATTTTTTCTGCACGATATCCCAGCGGGGATAGACAAAGACGGTATTGCGCTCCACGCGGATCTTTTCGGGATCATCGGTGGCAAACGCCACAATCT
>JAMOMS010000059.1 GCA_027067015.1 Campylobacterales bacterium
TCCAACCTTGACATCTCCGAAACCCGTCTGCCCCAGGACGGCCGAACCCGCGTGACGCTGGCGGGCAGAGGGGTGGACGTACGGGTGTCGGTGTTGCCCACGTACAACGGTGAGAAGGCGGTGTTAAGGCTCTTGATGCAAGAAGGCGCTGTACCCTCTTTGCCACAGCTTGGCTTTTCCGATGATGTCTTTAAGGGGCTTAAGAGTCTGCTTAAACAGAGTTACGGCATGATTTTGATTACCGGGCCCACCGGGTCGGGTAAGTCAACTACCCTCCACGCCTTTTTGAAAGAGATCGATCACGACCATTTTAATATCGTCACCGTCGAGGATCCGGTGGAGTATAACGCCGAGGGGGTAAACCAGATTCAGGTAAACGAGAAGGTAAACCTGACCTTCTCCGGCGCTTTGCGGGCCATCTTGCGCCAGGATCCCGATATTATCATGGTAGGGGAAATGCGCGACCATGAGACGGCCAAAATTGCCGTACAGGCCGCCACTACCGGACACCTACTGCTTTCAACCCTGCACACCAACAGCGCCGTCAGCGCCGTGACCCGGTTGATTGACCTGGGTATCGCGCCGTATCTGATCAGCTCGACATTAATCGGCATTGTGGCCCAGAGGCTGGTGCGTCTGCTCTGCCCCCACTGCAAGCGGGAGGCGGCGCCGACGGATGAGGATGCCCGCTACTTTGAACTGCCCGAAGGGATGAGGGTCTATGAGGCGGTAGGGTGTGAGCGGTGTGACCATACCGGTTACGCGGGCCGACGGGCGGTGGGTGAGATTGTGCTGGTAGACAGGGCTTTCGCGGCGTTGATCAAGGAGGGGGTGAACGAAGAGACCCTGCTGGCCTTTTTGGAAGAGCGCGGCGGGTTTGTGCCTCTGTTTGAGAAGGTGCGCCGTCTGGTGATGCGCGGGGAGACCAGCGTGGCCGAAGGGGTGCGGGTAGGAGTCAAAGGGTTATGACCTATCGCTACAGCGGTTATGACGGGGAAGGGAAGCGCGTCAGGGGGAGTATTGTCGCCGACAATGCCTCTGCCGCCGTGGCGCTTTTGCGAAGGCAGGGGATTTTTGCCGAGAGCGTGCGCGAGTATAAGCCGCTCTTTTCCCGTTCGCTTCCCCCCTCTCTCATGGAGGTACTGGGGCGAAATCTCGGACTCTACCTTAAAGCCGGCGTACCGCTTCCGCAGGGATTGAGGCTGGTGATGGAGGGGTTTTCTCCCGCTTCGCCCGCCTACCGTTTTTTGGCGGAAGTGGTGCGGGAGATTGAGGGGGGACGCGGATTTTACGAGGCCCTGAGCCGGCAAAAGATCTACCGCATTCCCCCCTTTTATCTTCAGACGGTGCGGGTGGCCCAGACGGCGGGCACGCTGGAGAAGGTTTTGCCGGAGTTGGCTGAGTATGTGGCTGAGCAGGAGCGGGTACGGCGCGAGACGGCCAAGGCTTTTATCTATCCCGCATTTATCATGATCATCGCCGTGGGGATGATCAATTTCATGCTGGTGGCCATTATTCCAAAAATTGTCGGTATGTTTGAGACCACCGGCTCCCAACTGCCTACCGCTACCAAAATCACGCTGGCCGTCTCCGACTTTTTCCGCCACCACGGCGTCTTGTTACTGGTATCGCTGGTTCTCCTGACAGCGGCGGGCGTATGGGCGTGGCGCAGTGAACGGTTTGGGATCGTGATGGAGCGGTGGTTGCTGAAGCTCCCCTTTTTCGGTAAGATGGTAACCCTGCGGGAGTTGGGACGCTTTAGTCGAGTGATGGCTCTGCTGATGCAAAGCGGGGTCCCTTTTGCCGTGGCGCTGGATAATGCCGCCAAAACCGTCACCAACCGCTATATGCGAGACCTCTTTACAAAGGTGGCCGAACGGGTGGTCGAGGGGCGGGGGTTTAGTGCCGCGGTAGCGGATGTGATGCCCGCCAACCTGATCCCCAAAGATTTTGTCAATGCCGTGGCACTGGGGGAGCACAGCTCCTACCTGGCCGAATCCCTGGGCTCTTTGGCAAAACTTTATGATCAGCAAAACCGTGACCGTATTGACGTGATGCTGGCGTTGATGGAACCGGTACTTATGCTGGTCGTGGGCGGGGTGATCGGCTTTTTGGTCATTTCGATGCTTTTGCCGATCTTCTCAATCAACCTGGAGGGGTAGATGGTTATTAAAGAGATTCAACAATATACCGAAGTACGACCCAAGGCGCGGGCCTATCTTTGTTTTCTGCTTTCACGTAACATTCCCAACAAAACGCCCGAGGTGACGTTGGATACCATTGTGTCGGCGCTAAAACGCATCAAAAAAGAGGTACGGGAGATCGAGGCGCTCTATGTGCTTGATCCCAAAGGAAAGCAGATAATCAACAACATCTCCCGCAACCCCGACTACCGAACCGGTGAGGGGGAGAACCGGGCGGAGCGGGCCTACTACTACCGGGCGGTGCGGGAGAAGCGCTGTATCCTGACCGACCCCTACCCCTCTCGGATCGAGGGCAAACTGGTGGTGACGGCGGCCTACCCGGTCTATGACGAGGGTGGAAAACTGCGTTACGTGGTGGCGTTGGATATTCCGCTGGACAGACTCCTGCACATGGTGCACCCCTCTTCGGGAGAGACGGCTTTTGGGCGCTTTTCCAAAATCAGTTACGGCGCCTTTTCGCTGGCTTTGCTGGCGGTGGCGTTTATACTTTTTATCAACGGTGTCAAAGCCTTTTTCACCTCCGAGCTCAATATTTTGCACATTGACATCAAGGAGATGTTTGAGGCGACTATTCTGCTCACACTCTCGTTGGCCATTTTTGACCTGGTCAAGGCGATTTTTGAAGAAGAGGTGTTGGGACACCACAAAAAAGGGGAGCCCGACGAGATCCACAAGACAATGGTGCGTTTTTTGGGCTCCATTATCATCGCCCTGGCCATTGAGGCGTTGATGCTGGTATTTAAATTCGCTATAATCGACCCCGAAAAACTGATCTACGCCGTCTATCTTATCGGCGGCGTGACCATGTTGCTGTTTGGGCTCTCCATCTACCTGCGAAGCATTACCAAACGGCCCTGATTTTAAACCAAAAGCGAGGCAAATGGTCGCGATTATCGACTACAATATGGGTAACCTTGCCAGCGTGCGCAACGCCCTGGCCAAGATCGGCGCGGCGTCGAAGGTGGTGTCAGATCCCGACGCGGTTTTAAACTATGACAGGGTTCTGCTTCCCGGCGTGGGCGCGTTTGGTGACGCCATGGCCCATCTGCGCCAAAACGGCATGGATGAGGCGATCAGGGCTTATGCCCTCTCCGGCAGACCGATGCTGGGAATCTGCCTGGGGATGCAACTGCTTTTTGAGAAGAGTGAAGAGTTTGGCGAGCACGAGGGGCTGGGGCTCATTCCCGGTGAGGTCAAACCCTTTGATACCGCCCGGTTTAAAACCCCCCACAAAGTGCCCCATATGGGCTGGAACGCCCTGCGTCGGGAGGAGAGCCCGCTTTTTAAAGGTCTGCCGGCCTCGTTTTACCTCTACTTTGTCCACTCTTTTCATGCCGTCACCGATGACGCCTATACAATCGGGCGTACTTTTTACGGCTATGCGTTTG
>JAMOMS010000060.1 GCA_027067015.1 Campylobacterales bacterium
CGCTTCGTCGTCCGAGGCGAGGCTGATGACGGCGATACGTTTGTCGCCGCAAAAAGCGGGCAGGGAAGAGAACTCGACGCTCTGGGGCACCTTTTGCATCATGGCGATCAGTTCGTTTTCGCTGGTGAGGGCCGTAAAGGTGATACGGGGTTTGGGTTTGGCGTCGGGCAGAAGTTTTTCCAATACCGCCTCGACCATCGGGTGGGCCATTTGGGGAAAACCGGGGGTAAAGAAGTAGCGGTTGTCTATGCTAAAGCCCGGCACGTTGTTGACCGGGTTATCAAGCAATCCGGCGTTTTGCGGCAGTTCGGCCATGCGGATACGGTGAGGAAAAGCCTCTTCGCCAAACTGCGCGATAATACGGCGCCTGGCCTCTTCGTGGGTTTGCAGGGGGCGGCCGGTAAAGACCTTCGCGGCGATTTCGCGGGTCAGGTCGTCGGGCGTACTGCCGATGCCGCCAAAACTGAAAAGCACGGATTGAGGATCGCTTTTGACCAGCTCGAAAACCCGTGTAATCAGCGTTGCGTCATCTTCGATGACAAAGGAGGCGTAGAGCTTTTGACCCAGTTTGAGCAGGGCCTCGGATAGGAAATCAAAGTGTTTGTCTTTGCGGCGTCGGTTGAGGATCTCACTGCCGATAATCACCTGGTAAAATCGCATGGCGTTGCCTTCAGGAGGGCGGGACGACGGGGCGTCCCGGCGGGGTTAGATTTTGCTTTTGATAAACGCTTCCATCTCGTCGACGATCTCTTCGATGGTGCGCTCGCCGTTGATGGTATGAAGCAGACCCTTTTGGCCGTAGAATTTGCGAATGGCCGCCAGCGGCTCGGTAAAGACCTTCATGCGGTTTTTAAAGACCTCTTCGTTGTCATCGGCGCCCCGGGCGCGTCCCAGAACCCGCTCTCTGGCGACCTCTTCGCTCACTTCCACCTCGATGACGCTGACCAGCTCAATACCGGGCTCGTCGGCCAATATCCTGTCCAGCGCCTCCATCTGCTCGACGCTTCGGGGGAAACCGTCAATGAGAATCACCGGTTTGTCGGAGCGGTTGATGGCGGAGACGATGGTGTCAATCACAATCTCCAGCGGCACCAGGTTGCCTTTGGAGATGTAGCTGTCAATGGTGGCGCCCAGCGGCGTGCCACTGGCCACTTCCGCCCGAAGCAGGTCGCCGGTGGAGTAGTGGGCGATGGTGTCGGGGTTGTTGGCGGCGATGATCTCCGCGTCGGTGGTTTTGCCGCTTCCGGGCGCGCCGATAATCAGAAACAGTTTTTTCATTTCGGGTCTCTCCTTGTGTTGGTTAGTCGAATCGTTTGGCGTCAAGCGGTTTGACGCGGATCTTTTTGGCCTGGCCCCTGCACAGCGCCAGGTCGGTCTCGTCGTTACGGATCTCAATAGGGCCCAGGAAGGCTTTGGATTTGACTTCAACCACGTCGCCTACCCGAATGCCCAGGGCCTCCAGCCGGCGGCGAAACTGCTCGCACTCGGCCTCAAACCCCTTGATTTTTACCAGGTCGCCGACTTTGGCGTCACTGAGCCGCATCGCTTTTGGCTTGCCTGCGGATGCGGATACCCAGCTCTTTGAGTTGCGCCTCGTCCACGGCGGAGGGGGCGTGGGTGAGCAGGCAGGTGGCGCTTTGGGTTTTGGGGAAGGCGATCACGTCGCGGATGCTCTCGCGCTTGCCCAGCATCATCATGAGCCGGTCAAATCCCAGGGCGAATCCGCCGTGCGGCGGCGCGCCGAATTTGAGGGCGTCAAGCAAAAAGCCGAACTTCTCCTGCGCCTCCTCTTCCCCGATGCCCAGTATTTTAAAGACTTTTTCCTGAATGTCGGGTTTATGGATACGAATGGAGCCCCCGCCCAGCTCAATGCCGTTGAGCACCACGTCATAGGCGACCGATTCAACCGCTTCCACATCCGTTTCGTCGATGTTTTTGGGCATGGTGAAGGGGTGGTGCAGGGCTTTGAGCTTGCCCTCCTCAACCTCAAACATCGGAAAGTCGACCACCCAGACAAACTCAAAGCGATCCCTGTCGATCAGCCCCAGGCGCTCAGCCGTCTCGACACGCAGGCGTCCCATGTAGTCCCAGACGGTTTTGCGATCACCCGCCCCGAAGAAGACGATGTCGCCGGTTTGAAGATCGAGGCGCTTTTTGAGCTCTTCGACGGCGCCGTCGTCAAGGAATTTGAGAATCGGGCCTTTGAGCCCCTCGTCGCGCACCTGGATATAGGCCAGTCCCTTGGCGCCGAATTTGGTGACAAAGCTCTCAAGCTCCTTGATGATCTTGCGCGAAAAGGCGTTGTCGCCGCCGGGGACTTTGAGCGCCTTGATCCGGTTGGCTTTGGGGTCTTTGGCGATCTCGGCAAAGATGGGGGAGTCGCAGTTTTCAAAAAGGTCGATCACTTCCACCAGCGGCATCCCAAAACGCAGATCGGGGCGGTCGTTGCCGTATTGCTCCATCGACTCGCGCCAGGTGATGCGATTGAAAGGGGTCGCGATCTCACGGCCGCAGGCGCCGAAGATCTCTTTCAACAGCTCTTCGGCCACCGCCATCACATCCTCCTGGTCGCAAAAGCTCATCTCCACGTCAATCTGGGTAAATTCGGGTTGACGGTCGGCCCGCAGGTCCTCGTCGCGGAAACACTTGGCGATCTGGAAGTAGCGGTCAAAACCGGCCACCATCAGTAACTGCTTGAAAAGTTGCGGAGACTGGGGCAGGGCGTAAAACTCGCCGTTGTGCACCCGGCTGGGCACCAGGTAGTCCCGGGCCCCCTCGGGGGTTGATTTGGTCAATACGGGGGTCTCTACCTCCAAAAAGCCCAACCTGTCCAGGCAGTTGCGCGCGGCGATGGCCGCTTTGGAGCGGAGCTTGAAAAGCTCAAACATCTCCGGTCTGCGCAGGTCGAGGTAGCGGTATTTGAGGCGAATCTCCTCGCCCACGTTGCTATCCCCCAGTACAAAGGGCATGGGCTCACTGCGGTTTTCGATGATGAGGTTGTCCACCACCACTTCGATGGCGCCCGTTTTGAGTTTGGGGTTCTCCAGCCCTTCACCCCGGCGCCGCACGGTGCCTTCGGCGATCAATACAAACTCGTCCCTTACCTCGGAAGCGGTTTGGTGGGCCACAGCGTTGTCGGCGGGGTCGCAGACAAGTTGGACAAGACCCGTCTTGTCCCGCAGGTCGATAAAGATGACGCCGCCGTGGTCGCGGTAGCTGTTGACCCAGCCGGTCAGCCGGACCCGTTGGCCCACATGGTTTTCGTTCAGATCGGTGCAGTAGTGTGTTCGCAAAGCGCTCTCTCCTGTAGAAATTGGCGCGATTATAGCGAAAACAAACTTATTTTTTGTTAGCATTGTAACCAGAATTTTAAAGAGGGGGAGCGCGTGGGCGAGCCTTTGTCAATCCGTACCGTCGGCGTGTTACTGCGCCCCTCCACGCCCGAGCTCAAATCGCTCTTTTTCCGTGTGAAAAAGGCGTTCGAGGCCAAGGGAGCGGAGGTGGCTATTGAGGCGATCAGCGCCGGAATGATCGGCGTGCTGGGGCAGGAGTTTGACACGCTGTGTCAGCGCAGTGACCTGCTGGTGTGC
>JAMOMS010000061.1 GCA_027067015.1 Campylobacterales bacterium
CATGAAGCGCTCGATTTGCCTGCTCTTGTTGATCGTCTCGCGCGTCAAAAAGAGCCGGCGCTGATGTGCGGTGAAGGCCTACCCTGCCTGGCGGTCTTCTCCTCCGAAGCGTTGGCGGCGTTGGCGTTGAAGAGGGATAAAGATGTGGCGTTGAGGCTTGGCGGTTGCTTTTCTTGCGCGCTTAATCGGGAGGGGAAGGTTTTACCGGCTATTGAAGAGGCGGTCGCGGAGGCCAATCGCTTTTTGGCCTTCGCGGGTTTTTCGGTACGGGTGAGGGTGGACAAATCGGCCAATGAGGCAGAGCCCAAAGAGGTGTCACGCCGGGATCTTTTCAAAGGGTTGATCGCCAAAAGATTGGCCAAAAGCGAGCCGTCCGTATCGCCGGTCAATGAGCAAAAACGCATACCGCCGCGCCGACTCTTTTTGCAACAGGCTCTAAAAGAGCGGGCGGAACAGCTGGCGCAAACCAAAGGGCGGACCGACTTTTCATTCGTGACGGGCAAATATATCGATTCTGGGCTGTGTGACAACTGCCGGGAGTGCGCCATGTTCTGCCCCACCGGCGCCCTGACGCTGACTTCCGGGAATGACGGTATTATCTTTCAGGTCGGCAAGTGTATCCATTGCGGTATCTGCAACGACGTGTGTCGGCCCCGGGCCATAGGCGACAGCGACGGGTTTGATATGGTGACTTTTGCGTTTGACAGGGCCGAGGTGCTGGTGCGCCATAGGCTGGAGATTTGCGAGGAGTGCAAAGTGGCCTTCCCCTATAAAGGGGGCGAGAAGCTATGCGGACGTTGCCGTGATTTTAAGGCCAACTTTTCCGATCTTTTTACGCTGGCCAAAGATATGGCGTAACCGGTCGGTTACTCTTTCTCCTTTTTCTGCTTGTAGGCCTCGGCCATCTCCATCGCCTTTTTCCACGCTTTGGTGCCCAGTTTTCTGGCTTCTTCGGCCAGTTGGGTTTTGAGTTCGGCTCCCCGGATGGCCGCCTCTTTGGCCAGATTGGCCAGCTTCTCCTTGGCCACGTCGATCGTCTCGTGGCTGATGCGCTTGAGTTCGGCGAACTGGTCACCCAGGATATCCGAGGCGTTCTGAAGTTTTTCCCGAATAAACGGAGAGCTCTTGGCCGCGACGCCGTCGATGATCTCCCGATAGAGCTCGTCACTGCGTGAAAGCATACGGATCAGCTCCTGCCAGTTGGCCACCTGGGTGTTTTTGATCTCGTCGGGCGCGAAACGGAGTTGCTCTTTGAGTTGGCGCACCGTGGCGATCAGGGCGTCGTTAATGCCGTAAACGGTGCCTTGGATAATGGCGTCGGCCCGGGTGGGGGTGGCTTCGGCCAGTTCCGCCGCCTTGGTGAGGGTGGCGTTGAGAATGGCCCGGATGCGGGCGGCGCCGAGCAAGCCTTCTCCCAATGCCTTATGGACGATGTGGCGTACCACTTCCCGAATCGATTTTTCCACCGCTTCCGCCTCTTCCAGGGCGTTGATGAGGGCGGCTTCAAGGGTCTCTTCCAGAATTCCGAGCCCTTCTACGTGTTCGAGTTCCGTATTCTCCAGGGCCTCTATCCATGCTGTGCGTTCCGGCTCGGGAAGGGCTTGCGCGGTTGTCTCGATGCCGGTGAAGAGTTCCCTGAGCGCGCGGCGCAGTTCCTCTTCTTCCGTGTGGAGGTGACGTTTGAGCCGGTCGATCTCCGCGATCAGCCGTTCGATCTCTTTCTCTTTTGGGCGTTGTACCGCGCAGATGAGGGTGTCAAAGGCAAATTGGAGTGTCTCCTCGTCATCATACCCCAGTGCGGCCAATTCAGCGCGCAGGGCCGTCGCCGCCGATTCGGCCAGGGTGCGGGGCGCCATGGCGGCGTGAAGGTGTACGGCGCTTTCGATCGCTTTTTTCAAAGCCGTTCGCACCGCCTCTTGATCGGATGCCTGCCCGTCTGGCAGAAAGCTTTTGATATCCAGTTTCATCTTTTCTCTCCTTGGCGGTGCCTAAAGCACCATGGTCAGGTCGTCGTGCCCTTTGAGTTGGGCGTAGAGTTGTGTTCGGTCATCCTCGTTGTGCACGAGGGTTGAGACTTCGTAGCTGTGGTAGTTGCCCTTTTTGGAGCTGTTGGAGAAACGGCATTGGTGGGGGCGCTCCCCGAAAACCGATTGGACGGCTTGTTGCACCTTCTCTTTGTCGGGGCCGATCACTTTGTATTTCCATTCGCAAGGGTAGGTGATTGCCACCTTTTTATCCATCTCGTTGATAACGTCCACTTTTACCTCCTTCCTTCGACTCCAGGCGGATATCGAGAATCTCCATCCCTTTGTCGATGGCTTTGAGCATATCGTAGATGGTCAACAGACCCACGCTCACGCCCGTCAGCGCCTCCATCTCCACGCCCGTTTTGCCCGTCAGGCGCGCGGTAACGGAGAGTTTGAAGCCGGGCAGATCGGGCAACTCCTCTATATCGCAGTCGATGCCGGTAAGAAGCAGGGGGTGGCACATCGGAATCAGGTCCGGCGTCTTTTTGGCCCCCATCACGGCGGCGATGACGGCGGTTTGGAGTACCGGCCCCTTTTTGGCGGTCTGGTTGACCACCGCCTCGTACGCTTCACGGCTCATACGGATTTTGCCGCTGGCGACGGCAACACGGCGGGTCGGCTCCTTGTCGCCGACCTCGACCATTTTGGGGCGTTCTTTCTCATCCAGGTGGGTCAGTTGCATGGCTACTACGGCTCCTTTTTTGACTCCATTTTAGCATATCGCCCCCGCGTTTTTGGTGATCTAAGTTGCATAAGTGACGAAAAAAGTTCTATATTGACGATTTTATAAAAATTTAATTGACTTTTTTCGTCAAAATGTCGTACAATGCTCTGTCGTTATACAAAACATTAGGAACGGTTATGACTTACGCCTATTTGCGACAGATTCCCGGGGCCCGAAGCCTGATGCACCAGCAAAAATCGGTCATCGGCTACGCGCTCGGCCAGGGACTGGAGATCGACAAGGAGGTGGTGGAGCACTCCAGCCGCAACCGTCCCATCGAGGAGCGGAAGCAGTTTGAGGAGTTTATGCACTCCCTGGAGCGCGGTGACGACCTGATTGTCGCTGAGATATGGGCTTTGAGCGACCGGATTGACGAGTTGATGAAGATTCTGGGCTGTACCATCAGCCGGGAAGTTTCATTGCATATCGTCTCAAGCGGTCTGAAGGTGGACAAGGAGACGCCGATCGGCAAGATATTGCCGCTCTTTAACGGGCGGCCCGATATTGAGAGCGAAAAGAAGAGCGGGGTGGGGCGTCCCAAAGGGAGCAAGTCCCGCTCCAAGTTCGACTCCTTGCAACCGCAGATTCTCAATATGCTCAAAGAGGGGATGAGTGTGAGCGCGATTGCCAGAGAGCTGGGGGTTAACCGCAGTTCTTTGAAAGATTACATCGAATCACGCTCGCTCAAGGAGTTGGTGGAAAACACCTTTATCGAGATCGGGAAGCCCCGGCGGACCGATATTATCGGCGACGATCTGCTCATCTGCCCTTTTGAGGAGGAGCGGGAGAGCGAGAGCCGACAATCACAAAAAAGGAGATAGCCGATGCAAGCGACAGCCGGCGCGCAGAGCGCGCCTAAAAAGACCAATAAAGCCAAGGAGTACCTCAAAGGGTGGGTGCCGTACCGCACGAAGCGGTACTGGCTCTTCGGGATCGTGACGGTAGTGGCGTTGATATTGCCATTCATCAAGATCAACGGGAACCACTTTTTCTTGCTCAACTTCGACCATAAACAACTGCACTTCATGTTCGTGCGGTTTGATATGCAAGAGCTCTATTTGATGCCCTTTTTGCTGATGCTTCTGTTTTTGGGGATCTTTTTCATGACCACCCTGGGGGGCCGTGTGTGGTGCGGCTGGGCCTGCCCGCAGACGATTTTTCGGGTGATCTACCGGGATCTGTTCGAGACCAAGCTGTTGCACCTGCGTAAGCGGATCACCAATAAACAGCAAGAGCCCGACTGGTCCAAACCGGAGAATAAGGCCAAAGAGGGGGTGGCGATCGTGCTGTGGTCCATCCTGGCTCTCATCGCCGCCGCCGACTTTGTCTGGTTCTTCGTGCCGCCGGAGGATTTCTTTGCCTATATCCAAAACCCCGGTGAGCATAGCGTGCTGATGGGATTTTGGCTGGGACTGACCCTCTTTCTCATTGTTGACGTGGTGTGGCTTAAAGAGAATTTTTGTATCTATATCTGCCCCTACAGCCGCGTGCAATCGGTGATGTACGACGAAGATACCATCATGGCGATCTACGACGTCAAACGGGGCGGCCATATCTACGACCATGAGGGTCAAGACGGCCATAAACTGGTCAACTCCGTCAAAGAGCTAAGAGCCAGAGAGCCCGAGTCGGAGTGTACCGCGTGCGAAAGCTGTGTGAAAGTGTGCCCGACCCATATCGATATCCGGCAGGGTATGCAGTTGGAGTGTATCAACTGCCTGGAGTGCGTGGACGCGTGTACCAAAGTGATGGGCGCGTTGGGTAAAGAGAGCCTCGTGCGCTGGACCAGCCCCCACGAAGTCGAGACCGGGGAGAAGACCAAATATATCCGACCCCGGACCATCGCCTACTCCGTGGCCCTGACCATCGTCTTCGTGGCCCTGCTGATTATGGGAACCAAAAAAGAGCATATGCTACTCAACATCAACAAAACGGCCCAGCTCTACCGGTTCACCCATGACGGAAGGATCGTCAATGACTACACCTTCCTCTTCCAAAACACCGACAGTAAGGATCACACCTACTACTTCAAAGTAGAAAACGATAAGATCAAAATTGTCAAACCGAGTAAGCCGTTTAAACTGGCGGCGGGCAAAAAGGCCAAGAAGATTGTCCAGCTTGAGGCGATCAAACCCCTGGCCGAGGATACCCGAAAAGATACGCCGGTGCCGATCAAGATTGTGGCGTTTGCCACCGATGATCCCGAAAAGATCCGCGTGGAGCGCAATACCGTCTTTGTCTATCCCCGCTGGGATATCGTGCAGAAAAAATTGAAGAAGGCGGAGTAGGCGATGTTGATCGCGATGCCGGTGAAGATGAACTGGGAGGATCCGCCGTTAACGACGGTGTTTGGCAAGGCCAAGTGGTTCGCCTTTGCTGATGACGGCGGCACGGTGGAGGTTCGGGAGAACCCCTACGCCGGCGCCGGCCCCAAGACGGTGGCCTGGCTGATTGAAAACGGCGTGGATACGGTGATAACCCAGCATATCGGGGGCAACCCCTTTATGTTCATGAAAGAGGCCGGGGTGCGGCTCTGGTACCCCGGCGAGGGGCGCATACTGGTCTCCGAGGCGCTGGCGCGTCTGCGGGAGGGGGCGTGCGAGGAGATTACCGTTGATAACATCATGCGATTTCACAACCATTAGGAGGAGAGGTTTTGAACCATAAGAAAGTGTTGATTCTGGGCGGCGGTTTCGCGGGGTTGGAGGCGGCCATCTTCCTGCGCAAAAAGGGGTGGTCGGTGACGATGATCTCCAACCGCGACTACTTCTATATCTACCCCACCTCCATCTGGGTGCCCACCGGGGAGGCGAGTTTTGAGGATGTGAGCATTCCGCTCAAGCGCCTTTCGTGGGTGCACGGCTTTGAGCTGATTGTTGACGAGGTCAAAGAGATTCACGCCAAAGAGCGGCGGGTGGTCTGCGCGGAAGAGACCTACACCTGCGATTTTCTTGTGATCGCCATGGGAAGCGGCAAGGTCAAGCATGAGGGAAGCGAGCACTTTCTCTCCATCTGCGGCCATCCCGAAGAGTCGCTCAAGATCAAGGAGCGGCTGGAGGCGTTGGTGCAAAAGGGGAGCGGAAAGATCGCCATGGGATTTGGCGGCAACCCCAAAGACCCCAGCAACGTGCGGGGCGGCCCGGCTTTTGAGGTGCTTTTTAATGTGCACAATATGCTTAAGAAAAAGGGGATCCGCGACAAGTTCGAGCTTACCTTTTTCGCGCCCATGAAAGAGCCCGGCGCGCGGTTGGGTACCAAAGCGCTGAAGATGATGGATATGTTTTTTGAGCGTCTGGATATCCGCCGCCAGACGGGCAAAAAGATCAAACGTTTCGAGGCCGACGGCGTGGTGCTGGAGGATGATAGCAAGATCGAGAGCGACTTTACCATGTTCATTCCCGCCGGCGACGGTCACCCGGTTTTCAAAAACTCCGACCTGCCGCTCAACGAAGCGGGGTTGATCCGCATCAACGACTATTGCGAGGTGGTGCACGATTATGACGAGAGCCCCGAGATCTACAATGTTTTCGCCATCGGCGACAGCGCCGTGCTGGACGGCCCCGACTGGCGCGCCAAACAGGGGCACATTGCCGAGGTGATGGCCCGCAACGTGGCCTTCAACATTGACGCCATCGCCAAAGGGCGCAGTGAGCGCAAAGGGTATATGTCGCACCTGAATATTCTGTGCGTCATGGACAGCGGCGACGGCGCGGCCTTTGTCTACCGCGACGACAAAGGGGGCAAAATGATCCCCATGCCGGTGGTGGGCCACTGGCTCAAAAAGGGGTGGGGCTGGTATTGCCGCAACTCCAAGCTTGATCGCATCCCCCGTATTCCGGGGATGTGATCCTTTTGGCCCCCCGCGGGGCTTAAAACTTCTATAAAACTTCGGCTTATCTTTTTTATAAGGCGAAAACTCTTTCGCTTTGCGCTACAATTTCGTAAAAATTTTCCCAAGGAGCTGTGATGACCCAGAAAGTCTTCAAAGAAAAATACCCCATTTTCGAGCTTTTCATCGACAAAAGCGAAACCACCTGCCAAAACGTGGATGACGTGATCGCCCATTTCAAAGCGCGTATCGAGGAGCATCCGGTGGCCACCTATATCGCCACCTTCGACCACTACGCCCACACCGCCTCTTTGCCGGAGAGCACGATCGCCGACAATATCAAGGCGGCCAAGAACATCGTCTTTTGCTTCGGCAAAGAACTGCCGACCCCCGAGGTGATGGCGGTACGCCCCCGCTCCATCGGCGTGAGCGACCTGGGCGACAAGTTCGTCGTGATCTTCATGGAAGCGCCCAACCCCCAGGCCAACGAGGCGATGGAGAACTGGAGCAAGGCGCTCAAAAACGCGTAAAACCCCATAGGCCCGCCCTTTCGGGGGCGCGCTTTGATATAATCATTTATGGACTATCTCTCAATTACCCTTCTGGCTGTTTTTTTGTCGGTTGTTTTGAACCTGCTTCTTAAACGGGTCAATATCCCCACCGTTATCGGTTACATTCTGACCGGTGTCATCGTTACCGTCTTTTTTGATCTGCACGAAGATCTCGCGAGCCTGCACCACGTGGCGGAGTTTGGTATTGTCTTTTTGATGTTTACCATCGGGCTGGAGTTTTCCTACCGCCATTTGGCGAAGATGAAGCGGGAAGTCTTTCTCTACGGCGCTTTGCAGTTGGGGCTGGCCGCGGCGGTTTTTGGCGTTTTGGCCCATTTCGCGGGCGCGCTTTCTTATAAAGGGGCGATGATCGTGGGGTTGGCGTTGGGGCTCTCTTCCACGGCGATTGTGCTCAAGACCCTGGCCGAGTCGGGGCAGATGCACGCCCCTTACGGCAGGAAAGCGGTGGGGATTTTGATCTTTCAGGATATGGCGGTGATCCCCATTTTATTGATGATCACCATCTTCTCCTCCCAAAGCGCCGATCTGGGCCAGATGCTGTGGCAGATTCTTATTGACGCCGTGGCGGTGGGGATCATTATCTACCTGGTGGGCAAATACCTGCTGGAGTGGGTGTTGGCGCAGATTGCCAGAAGCAACGCCACGGAGATCTTTTTGGCAAGTGTTTTGCTGATTGTCCTGGGGGCCGCCCAGATGGCCCACTTTTTTGGGTTCAGCTACTCGCTGGGGGCCTTTTTGGCCGGCATGATGCTGGCCGAAACCCACTACCGCTACAAGATCGAGGCGGAGCTGGCGCCTTTTAGGGACCTTCTGCTGGGCCTCTTTTTCGTCACGGTGGGGATGCAGATCGACCTGCGGGCCGTGGCCGAAAACGCCGGGTGGATTCTGCTTCTAACCGTGGTGATTATGGCGATCAAGTTTGTCACGGTTTATCTCTTTTTGCGCTTCTTTACCCGACCTCGTGTCGCCCTCAAAACCGCTTTGGCCCTCGCGCAGGTGGGTGAGTTCGCGCTGGCGGTCTTCTCTTTGGCCTCGGCCAACGGTCTGCTGGAGGGGAGGGTGACGCAGATTCTGCTTGCTTCCATTATCCTTTCGATGGTGGCGTCGGTCTTTGTGCTGGCAAGGGTGCGGGATATCGCCGATCGGTTACTGCCGGAGCCTGAACCCGATTTCGTTCGGCCCGATTCGGCCGGTTTTTCCCACCATGTGATCTTGTGCGGTTACGGGCCGTTGGGACGCCGGGTGGCCGAGGAGTTGAAGCGCCAGGGGGTCAACTACGTGGTGCTGGAGCACGATATCAACCGGGTCGAGGAGGGGCAGAAGGCGGGTGAGCCCATCTTTTTCGCCAACGCCGCCAACGAAGAGGTGCTCAAACACTTTGAGGCCTCCCGTGCCTGCGCGGTCATTGTGGCGGTGGACAATGCCAAACACCTGCGCCTTATCTGCGAGGCGGTGGACGCCGTGGCGCCGGAGGCCAACCTGGTGGCCAAGGTCAAGACCCGATCGGAAGCGGAGCTGATTACGGGGCTGGATGTGGACCATGTGGTGATCGAGAGCGAGGAGATGGCCAGACTGCTGGTGGCCGAGGCGATGCGTTGTCGGCTTTTCGGGTAGCTTTTACCTGCCTCTTAGAGGGGCTTGGCTACAATCGCGTTAGATTTTCGCGGAAAAAAGAGGGCAGATCATGACCAAGTACATTTTTGTCACCGGCGGGGTGCTCAGCTCCCTGGGCAAAGGGATTACGGCGGCCAGCGTGGGAACACTGCTCAAGCAGACGGGGCTGAATGTCTCGATTTTGAAGATGGACCCTTATTTGAACATGGATCCGGGCACCATGAGTCCCCTGGAACACGGGGAGGTTTTCGTCACCGCCGACGGGGCCGAGACCGACCTGGACCTGGGGCATTACGAGCGCTTTTTGAACGTGGACCTGGGCAAGAAGAACAACTTCACCACCGGCCAGATCTACCATACGGTTTTGACCAAAGAGCGCAAAGGCGAATATCTGGGGAAGACGATCCAGGTGATTCCCCACATCGTGGGGAGGTGAAGCAGAGAATCTTTGACGCCGGCAAGGGCAAGGATGTGCTCATTGTGGAGCTGGGCGGCACGGTCGGTGATATTGAGGGTCTTCCTTTTTTGGAGACGATTCGCCAGATCAAGCATGAGCTGGGCAGTGAGCGGGTGTTGAACATTCATGTCACGCTTGTGCCCTTCATTAAAGCCGCCGGGGAGCTCAAAACCAAGCCCACCCAGCACAGCGTTCAGGAGCTTAGGCGTATCGGGATCACCCCGCATATGATCATCGCCCGGTGCGAAAAGCCCCTGCCCAAAGATGTGCGCAGAAAGATCGCCATGAGCTGTGACGTGGATATGGACAGCGTGATCGAGTGTATGGACGCGCCCACCATCTACCAGGTGCCGCTCAATTTCCTCAAAGACGGCATCATGCAACCGCTTATTAAACGGTTCCGCCTGGCCGAAACGGAGCCCAACATGGAGGAGTGGGACATTCTGGTCAAACGGATCATCGCCCCCCGTGATGAGATCACCATCGCCTTTGTGGGCAAGTATCTTGATCTCAAAGAGTCCTACAAGTCTTTGACCGAGGCGCTGATCCACGCCGGCGCGGCACTGGATACGCGGATCAACCTTCACTGGGTCGATAGCGAGGATATCGAAGAGAGGGGAGTGGCGGAGACCATCGGCGAAGTGGACGGCGTACTGGTGGCCGGGGGATTCGGTCAGCGGGGCGTGGAAGGAAAAATCGAGGCGATCCGCCACGCCCGGGAGAACCGCATCCCCTACCTGGGGATCTGCCTGGGTATGCAATTAAGCCTCATCGAGTACGCGCGCAACGTATTGGGCCTTGAGAAGGCCAATTCGGTGGAGTTTGACGCCGATACGCCCGATCCGCTGATCTACCTGATTGACGAGTTTATCGACCAGTCGGGCCAAAAGCAGGTGCGCACCCACACCTCGCCGCTGGGCGGCACGATGCGCCTGGGGGCGTATCCTTGCGAGATCAAGGAGGGGACGAAACTCTTTGAGGCCTACGGCGGCAAAAAGATCATCTACGAGCGCCACCGCCACCGCTATGAGGCCAACCCCGCCTATCGCCAAAAGCTGGAGGATGCCGGCATGATCGTCTCGGGTGAGAGCAACGGCCTTATTGAGGCGGTGGAGGTGAAAGATCACCCGTGGTTTCTGGGTGTGCAGTTTCACCCCGAGTTTACCTCCCGCCTGCAAAATCCCAACCCCTCCATTCTGGCGTTTGCCCGCGCGGCCAAACGCAACCGCATCGAGAAGAGCGAATAGGTTTTTATCGGTTGGAAGATCTTCCCCTGCTTGACAAATCCGCGGTAGAGGCGCTTTTGCGCGCCCGCTTCCCCGAAGGATTCGTGCCTCTCTCCCGACTTCCCGACCCCTTTGCCCTGCACGATATGGACCGGGCTGTCGGGCGTATCGCCCGGGCGATACGCGAAAAAGAGCGGATTGTCGTGGTGGGTGACTATGATGTGGACGGGGTGGTCTCTTCGGCGTTGATGGAGGAGTTTTTTGAAAGGGTCGGCGCAAGGGCCGAGATCTTTATTCCCAACCGTTTTGAAGACGGTTACGGCCTTTCGGCCGAGCTTGTGGCCCGGCTGGAGGCGGATGTGATCGTGACGGTGGATAACGGTATCAACGCCGTGGAGGCCGCGGCGCTTTGTCGCAGGCGGGGGATCGACCTGGTTGTAACCGACCACCACACCCCCGGTCCAGAACTGCCCGACGCCTATGCCGTGGTGAATCCCAAAAAGAGAGCGTGCCGTTTTCCCTACCCTGAAATCTGCGGGGCGCAGGTGGCCTGGTTTTTGATCGGGGGGCTCAAAAAAGAGCTGGGGTTGACACTGCCCATGGCCAGTTTTCTTGACCTGTTGGCGCTGGCGATCGTGGCGGACGTGATGCCGCTTAAAGGTATCAACCGGACACTGGTGCAAAAAGGGCTTGAGCGGCTCTCGACCTCTTCACGGCCCGCCTTTGTCGTGGCGAGGGAGCGGCTGGGCAAACGGCGTTTCACGGCCGAGGATGTGGGGTTTGCCATCGCGCCCCGGCTCAACAGCGCCGGCCGAATGGGCGACGCCGGGCGGGCGCTCCGTTTTTTGCGGGCCCAAAGCGTGGCGGAGGCGTCGGTGTTGTGGGATGAACTGGAGGCGCTTAACATAAAACGCCGCCAGACGGAGAATGAGATCGAGGCTTTCGCACTTCAAAATGTTTCGCCCGACGATCCGATTATCGTGGCGGCGGGAGAGGCGTGGCATGAGGGGGTCGTGGGTATCGTGGCCTCCCGCCTGGCCGGCAAATTCGGCAAGCCGGCGGTGGTGCTGAGCGTGGAAGGCGGGCGGGCCAAAGGGAGCGGTCGAAGCGTGGGACAGGTGGACCTGTACGGTCTGCTCAAAGAGGCTTCGGAGCACCTGGAGGGGTTTGGGGGGCACAAGATGGCCGCCGGTCTTTCGTTGGAGGCTTCGCGAATCGACGCTTTCTCCCGGGCGATTCGCAAGGCGGCGGGGCGTCTGGACGCTTCGCTGTTCGTGCCCGAAAGCCCGGTGCTCGGCCGCTTGCCGGCGGAGGCGATCGACTGGGAGCTGATGGAGATACTCCAGCGCTACGAACCCTACGGGGAAGGAAACCCCAAGCCAGAATTCCTGATTGAAAAGATCAAAATTTTTGATGCTTTTTTGATTGGTCGGGAAAAACGCCATCTTAAACTGACAGTCGGCGTAAAAAATCGGCGTTTTCCCGCGCTCTTTTTTGGATGCCAAACCCTCTATGAACCCGGCACCGATGCCCGAATACAGGGGTCTTTGCAAGTCAACGAGTTCCAGGGGCGCCGGGAGATCCAAATTCTTGTCAATCAAATAATGGTGATAAAATAAGATAATTTTTACCATCAGGCTGTTACACTATATATACATACGTTAACACAGGAGTGACGGCCATGGATAAAAAGATGATGAAGCAGAGTCAGGAAGTGATCGAAGAGCTTTTAAAGCGAGAGGGTATGAGCCGCCGGGACGCTTTGAAGCTAATGGGCCTTGGCGGTGCGGCGACGATGATGGGCGCGGCGCCTTCAGCGGCCCAGGCGGCCACCGAGGCGATGGCTTCGAGTGACAAGAAAGCCAAAATCGTGATTGTCGGCGGCGGCGCCGGTGGTATTATGGCGGCGGCCAGGATGCGCAAAGCGGCACCCAACGCCGAGATCGTCTTGATCGCCCCCAACGATATTCACCTCTATCAACCCGGACAGGTCTTTATGGCGGCGGGTCTTTACACCGAAGACGACATTCGCA
>JAMOMS010000062.1 GCA_027067015.1 Campylobacterales bacterium
GTAAAAACTTTCGATCCCGATAACAACAGCGTCGAGACCGCCAACAACGGCAAGGTGGGGTACGATTTCCTGATTGTCGCGACGGGATTGCAGTACGATTATGAGCGCATCAAGGGCATGAGCCGCGATCTGGTTGGCCAGAAAGGCATCGCCAGCGTCTACCTGAATGACCCGGTCAAGGGAACCGCCAAAGGCGGCGTGGCGACATGGGAGTGGTTCAAGCAGATTCGCGCCGAAGCGGAGAAACGCGATCCCGGTAACCCGCTCCAGATCATCTGTACCCAGCCCAGCACCCCCATCAAGTGCGGCGGCGCGCCCCAGAAGATCCTCTACCTGTGCGACGATATGTTGCGGGGTAACAGTCCTCTGGGCGGCAAGGATATTCACGACAACGCCCACCTGACCTTTACCAAAAAAGGTAAAAAGCTTTTCGGTATCAAGTCCTACAACCAGACCCTGCTTAAATTGACGGTCGATTACGGCAACATCGAGGACGCTTTCGGGTATGACCTGGTAGAGATCGATCCCGATAAGAAGATGGCCACCTACGACTATCACTACCTTGAAAAAGGGGAGTGGGACGAGGATCTGGAAGAGTTTGAGGTGATCCCGATGGTCAAAAAGGTGAAGATGAAGTATGACTTCATCCACATCGTTCCCCCGATGAAAGGGGTGGACGCCGTGGCCAATTCGCCGATCGGTTGGCAAAAAGGTACGGCCAAAGGGTGGATGGCGGCCGACCGCTATACCCTCCAGCACATCAAATACAAAAATGTCTTCGGCATCGGCGATATTTTGGGTATTCCTCTTGGCAAAACAGGCGGTTCGGCCCGTCACCACGGGCCGATTCTGCAGGAGAACCTGGTGGCGGTGATGGAAGGCAAGGAGCCGACGGCCAAATTTGACGGCTATACGGTCTGCCCTTTGAAAACCGAATATGGGAAAATCATGCTGGCCGAGTTTAACTATGACGGCCCGGCGCCCTCCTTCCCGCTTGATCCGTCACAACCGCGCTGGATCTGGTGGGCCTTTGACCTTTACATGCTCAAGCCGATGTATTGGAACCTGATGATGCGGGGATTGATGTAAGCGTTTCACGATGGTTACACGATTTGACGATAAAATAAGACATATTTCCGAAAAAGGAGCAACGATGCAACTGAAAAAAATCGCAGGAGTTCTGGCCGGCATGAGCCTTTTGGCGGTCGGCGTGTCGGCTGTGGAGCTGAGCAATGCCCAAATCTACTCCAAATACTGCAAAAAGTGTCACGGCGCCAACGGCGAGGGGAACCCGGCCAAGAAAGGCCCCGCGCTTAACGACAAAGATATCAACGAGCTTTTTGACGCGCTGATGAACCTGAAAGAGAAAGGGTTTGAGGCGAGCAAGCATGAGGCGATGACACACAATATGGAAGTACTTGAGAAGAAAAAAGGGATCCATGTCGATCCCCAATCGATGGCGAAATACCTCTTTTACTCCTTCAACCCTGAAGCCAAATAAAGCTGACTTTCCCCAAATTTTCCTATCCCGGGGCTTTTGGCCCCGGGATTTTTTTTATCTATTTCAACATCAATCAGTAAAACTGATCAACCACCCCTGTTTAAGAATTATCAGTTATTAATAGTTTTAATATCATTCAATTTTACTGATAAAAACCATCAGAAGAATTGTGTAAGCTTATTTGTAATAAAATTTAATGTGACTTTATAAATAAGATAAATGTTGTCTTATTTATAGCGGTATAACTTAACAAAGGAGGAAGTATGGCGGTCGAAGTTTCCCGAAGACGCTTTCTGCAAGGTAGCGTAGCGATGACCGTGATTGGCGGTATGTCGATGGCACCAAGCGATCTTTTTTCCAATGAAGAGGAGCATGGATCGCAGGCGATGACGACCAAAACCGGAACGGGTGAGGCCAAGATTGTCCCCACGCTGTGCGAAATGTGTGTTAACAAGTGCGCGGCGCTGGCGCGGGTGGAAAACGGCGTGGTGACCAAACTGGATCCCAACCCGATGTTCCCCAAATCGCGCAATATGCTCTGCCCCCGCGGTAACGCCGGCATTCAGGCGCTTTATGACCCTGATAGGTTGAAGTATCCCATGATCCGCGTGGGTGAAAAGGGTGAGGGTAAATTTAAGCGTGTCTCATGGGAAGAGGCGTATGACGCCATTTTGAACGGTACGGACAAGTTCCCCGGGTTGGCGAAGATCCTGGATGAGGAGAAAGATAACCGCTCCACCATCTTCTTCTGCGCCGGCGAGGGAATGGCCGAGCACACCTTTAAAACCTTTTTCAACGGTTTTGGATCGGCCAACTGGCTCAATCACGCCTCTTTGTGCCTAAGGACCGTTGTCTCCGGCTATGGCGTTACCCTGGGGGCCTATCCGCAGGCTGATCTTGAGAATGCCGAGTATATCATCATGGCGGGCGCCAACCGCGCCGAGGCGATTGTGACGCCCGATACGATGGACTTCTTCAAGCGTACCAAAGGGCGGGGCGCCAAGCTGATCTGCGTGGATCCGCGCTTTACCAATACCGCCGCCAAAGCGGACAAGTGGCTACCGATCAAACCGGGAACCGACCTGGCCTTCGTACTGGCGCTTACGTATGTGGCGATTATGGAAGAGCTTTACGACAAAGCGTATGTCGAGAAGTATTTCGACGGCTTTACCCAGTACAAAAACCACCTCTACTCAGAAGGCTATACCCCCGAGTGGGCCGAGAAGATTACGGGTATTCCGGCCAAGGATATCTACGAGATCGCCCGCGATTTCATGAAGCACGCGCCCAAGGCGGTCTACTATCCCGGTCGCCGCTCCACGTTTGCCAAAAACGACTTCCAACTGCGGCGCGCCATGGCGATCTTCCAGGCGCTCGGCGGAGGAATCGACACCAAGGGCGGTTTGGTTTTCGGCAAGAAACTGCCGCTAAAACCCCACGCTACCGTTGCGCCCATGTACGCGCAGGCCGAAGGCATTGATGTAGAGCGCGCCAAAGGGCATCCCGGATACTCCGACTGCGCCATCGTTTCCGGCGGCGGATCGTGGATCGGCTTTAGGAACCGGGTACTGGAGGGCAAAGGACTCTACCCGATTCGCGGGATGTTCCTTTACAAACACAACCCGATGATGAATATGCCCAACACCAAAAAGACCGCCGAGTTCCTGAAAAAACTCGACCTCATTGTCACCATCGACACAATGCCCAGTGACACGGTGATGTATGCGGATGTCGTTCTGCCCGAGTGTACCTACCTGGAGCGCACCGACCCGGTCAAGACGTTTGGCGGTCCCGAGCCCTCTATCGCCGTGCGCAACAAGGTGATTGATCCCATGTACGAAACCAAACCGGTGATCGAGATTTTGCGCGGCCTGACCGAAAAGATCTCCAAACCGCTCTTTGAAATTACCAAAAAGTATGACGAAGACGTGCAGGATGACATTGCCGATCGGGGCGAAGAGGAGGTTTACAAAGATTTTGATCTGACTATTCCCTTCAAACACAGCCAGGAAGAGCTCAACGAGCACGCGGTATCCGACTATCCCGGCGCGGCCGAGGCGCTTAAAGAGCACGGCGTCTACTACCCCAATATGGACAAATGGTTCAAAAAGGTATCCGTCAACGAGCACGTCTACTATCCTGATGACAAAAAGGCTTACACCGTTCGCGGCGGCAAGCCCAAAACGCCGTCGGGCAAAGTGATGTGTAATCTTAAAAACATCGCCAAAAAAGGGGTGGATCCCATGCCGACCTGGCGCAAAGAGTACGAGTACTCCGTGCCCGAAGGCAAGTTCCGTATGCTCACCGGACGCCATGCCCAGTTCACCCAAAGCGGTACCTCCAACAATGCGATGTTGCACGATCTGATCAACGAGAACTACATCTGGATCAACAAACGGGTCGCCAAGAAGATGGGGATCAAGTTTGGTGACATGATCGAGGTGAGCAGTGAGGCGGGATCGACCCGTCTGAAAGCCTATCCGACCGAGAAGATCGCGCCCGATCAGGTCTTCTTCATTCACGGTTTCGGTGAAGAGTCCGAAGAGTTGACATGGGCATACCGAAGCGGCGGTAACGACAACGCCGTCATCAAAGATGATATTGAACCGGTCTACGGCGCGGCCGTGATGCATTCTACGAACGTTGAAATTAGAAAGGTGTAAGAAATGGCAAGATATGGAATGGCCCTGGATTACAAAAACTGCATCAACTGCAAAGCGTGCGAAGTTGCGTGTAAAGAGGAAAACGGCGTACTGCTGGGTGCGGACAAACACCGCATCTGGGTCGGCGTGAAGGAGATTGAAGGGGAGTATCCTCTGCTTAACATCGCGTCCAACACCTTTTACCCCAGCCAGTGTCAGCACTGTGACAACGCGCCTTGTGAAGAGGTGTGCCCGACGCACGCGACCCACTATGACGAAAACGGCGTGGTACGGGTAGATCCCAACAAATGTATTTTGTGCAGTTACTGCATGAACGCCTGTCCCTACGACGCGCGCTACGTGGATGACCGTACCATGACGGTCGATAAGTGTAACTTCTGCTCCGATACGCGGCTGGCCCGCGGCGAGACGACCACGGCCTGTCAGGCGACCTGCCCGACCAAAGTGCGTATTTTTGGCGACCTGGACGATCCTAATAGCGAGATCAGTCAGGTTCTCCGCGAGCGTGAGCACTTCTCGCTCAAACCGCACCTGGGTACCAAACCCAAACTTTTCTATTTGATGTAAGGGGTGGAGAATGGATCTGCAAAAAATTATTCCGTATAAAAAGATGTCGCTTAAAGAACTGCTTGTCCCCGAAAACAAGCTGATGGCATTGATCGCCGTGGTATTGACGACGCTGTTTCTTATCGGTGTGGCGATCTATCTGGTTCACGGCCACCATGCCTACGCCGTCACCCGCGAGCATCCCTGGGGACTTTTGATCGCCATGTACATCTTCTTTGTTGTCTCCTCCACGGGGCTTTGTATCGTGGGGTCGTTTGGTGACGTGTTTGGCTTTAAAGATTATATGGTGGTGAGCAAACGGGCGATTTTTGGCTCTATTATCACCATTCTTTCCGGTTTTGCCGTGATCGCTTTTGAGATCGGCCACCCGGTGACCATGATGATCTACAACGTACTAAGCCCGGGTCTGACCTCCGCGATCTGGTGGATGGGAACGCTGTATGGTCTTTACCTGACCTTTATGATCATCGAGTTTATTTTCCTGATGCGCAACGATATGGCCCGGGCCAAGATCTTCGGTCTGATCGGTCTGCTGGTCGGTCTGGCGGCCCACTCCAACCTGGGCGGTGTGTTCGGTTTCCTGAACGCTCGCGTGGTATCCAACGGGGTTTTCTATCCGACCTACTTCATTCTGACCGCTTTTATTACGGGTATCTATCTTATTTTCATCATGTACGGCTACAAATATCGCGGCCAACCTTTCCCCGATGATGTGGCCAAAGCGTTGACCAACTTCATGAAGATTCAGGGTCTACTGCTTGCGATCTTGATGTTCTTTGAGACCTGGAAGATGTTGACCGGCGTATACGGCGGTATGCCCGAGCGCGCCGACACCATAATTCATATTCTTCATACCAAATCCTTCTGGTTGGGTGAGGTGCTGTGTGGTATGGTGATTCCTTTCCTGCTGATTCTCAAGTCCAAAGGTACGGCGATCAAGCAGATGGTATGGGCGTCGGTGATCGGTATGGTGGGTATCTTCTATATGCGTTATGACCTGGTGCATGATACCCAGCTCTTCCCGATGCAGACACTCAAAATCCGTGAGTATCAGTTGCCGCCCTCTTTTGTGGACTACTTCCCCTCCACAGCGGAGATGATGATCGGTTTTGGCGCCATCGGCATCTGTATGATTCTCTACTTCATCGGCACCAAACTCTTCGATCTGGACCATATGCCCGAGCATCATTAAACGTGAAAAGGCGGCCGGTTCGGCCGTCTGAAAGGAGGAGGAATGAGAAAGTGGGGGAAAGTGATCGGCCTCTCTCTTTTAGCGACGTCGCTGGTATACGGCGGCGAGTATACGCTTAAAGATGTCAAAAAGATCGGCGCCAAAATCACCAAAGAGGTGCAAAAAAAGCTGAAACGTCAGCTTAAAAAGGCCAAAAAGCACGGCGGTTTGGAAGAGATGGCGCGCTATTGCGCCGAAGAGTCTTTAAAAGATATCGACGCCGTGCGGATGAAGTACGGCAAGGATCTGCGGGTTCGCCGCATCAGCCTGGGGAACCGCAATCCCAAGAACGCGCCCCAAAAGGATGAGGTCGATATGCTCAAAGCTTTTGACCTGATGGTCAAAGCCAACGCCTTTTTGCCCAAAACCGTGGTGCAGGCCCATGAGGACGGCAGTTTCAAACTCTACGCGCCGGTGACGCTTAACAGCCGCACCTGCAAAAAGTGTCACGGGGACAAAGAGGCGGTCGACCCCAAGATCGTCAAATACTTTGCCTCCAAATATCGTGACGACAAGGGGTACGGTTTTCATAGCGGCGATCTGCGCGGCGCGATTGTCGTGACTTTCCCCACTTCCAAAGAGGAGGATTGAGGGTTTGGGCGCCAGGATGGGACGGGGCGCGAAACAGCGGGTCTATGTGTGGCCAGTCTGTATTCGCACGTTTCACTGGCTCTATGCCCTCTCCTTCTTCCTGGCGTTTTTTACCGTCTGGTTCGAGAATCTTCTTCACTACCATGTCGCTTTCGGCATGGTCTTTCTTCTTCTGGCTTTTTTCCGGTTGGTCTGGGGGTTCATTGGGCCGCTCTATTCCAATTTTCACTGTTTTGACTTCAAGGGCGACCATCTTTTAAACTACATTCTGCACCTTTTTGGGCAAAAAGAGAAGACCCCCGGACACAATCCCGCCTCCAGCTGGGGGGCGATTACCATGTTGGTTTTTGGCTTTTTGCTGGGTTTGAGCGGCCTTTTGCTTTACGGTATTCAGGAGGGTCGCGGTCCCGCCGCCTTCCTGAATCTCGACTACTATTACGAGATGGATGACCTTTTTGTAGCCCATTTCTGGCTGGCTTACGCCACGCTGGCCGTTGTGATTGTCCATATCGGGGGTGTGGTGTTTGAGCATCTGTATCACCACACGGGTATTATCTGGTCGATGTTTACGGGGTACAAATATCAAACCGACGGGATCGACGTCAAGCTGGATAGAAAGCAGAATATTTTTGCCGCTTTTTTTCTGACACTCGCGGTGGTGACCTGCTTTTACGTGGTGGAGTACCCCGATAACGCTTTGACCCGTTCGGTCTATCGCGCCATCGATTATGAGAAAGAGCATCCGGTATTGGCCCTGGAGTGCGGGGATTGCCACGTTGTTTTTCCGGCCCATCTGCTTCCCGCCGGCGGCTGGCGGCTGATTATGGATACGCCGGATGATCATTTCGGTGACGAGTTGGATCTGGACGAGGAGGATGCGCAAACCATACGGGAGTATCTGGTCGCGCACAGCGCAGAACACTCTACCCGGGAAGCCGCTTTTAAAATTTTGGAGTCAGTTAAGGAGAAGGAGGGGCCGGTCTACTCTATTGTACATACACCCTATTGGAAAAAGACCCATAAAAAGATCCCCTCCAAAGTGTTCAAAAGCAAAGCCGTCGACGGCAAATACAGTTGCGACGCCTGTCATCCCGATATTGTCAAAGGGATGATCGGGGACGATCGGATCCGTCTGCCGGGCGTTCCGTTTAAAGAGGCGTTGAATATCGGTATCTTTCAGCCGGGAAAAGGTAACTTCAAGAAAGACTAACGGATTCCATGCTACCGTAACGGCAGAAAACAATCTCTGCCAAAGGAGTCGTGTTGGGCCGTCTGGTACGTGAAGCGCTGATTTTTTCTGCCATCTTCCTTCTATTGTCGCTGGCTTTTCATTACGAGGCGTGGTTGGATCACCCCGCCGGGCATCTTCAAGCGCTTCCGGGCAGTCCCATGGGGATTTGGCATCCGCTTTGGTTCACGGCGGGTCTTTATTTGCTTGTCGGCGCGGTGCGGGCGGTTGTCGGCATGATGCGAAAGATATTGGCGCGAAAGGGTTAAATGGCTTACTATAACTGGATACTGGCGTTTCATGTGATGAGTTTCATGAGTTGGATGGCGATGCTGTTTTATCAGCCCCGGCTCTATGTCTACCACCGGGAACACGCGGACAACAAGGGGTTTGACGAGGTGGTAAAGATTCAGGAGCGCAAACTCTACCGCTTTATCGGCGTGCCGGCCATGTGGGCGACGGTGCTCAGCGGCGCGACGATGATCGCGCTCAATCCCGCATTGTTGCGTAGCGGCTGGTGGCTCTGGATCAAATTGGGCGCTGTGGCGGGGCTTATTGCCTATCACTACTCTTTGGGTGTGTATATGAAACGTCTGGAAGCGGGTACGTGCAATAAAAGCGGCAAATTTTTCAGGGCCTATAACGAGGTGCCGACACTGTTGATGATGCTTATTGTGATTATGGTGGTGGTAAAACCGGTATGAAAGAGTTGTTGATCCGTCGGGGGGTGGTAGAGAGCTATTTGCGCATGGTGCGGCGCAATGAGTCTCAAATTGCCATGCTACGCTTGCAAATGGAACTTCCTGAGGATGGCGTATTGCTCAAAGGGATCGCCTTATTGCATGAGCAAAGTGACTTTTCCCCCCTCTTTTTATGTGGTGATGGATCCGTATTGCTCTTTTTGTATCAGGTGCATCTGCATACGGCGGTGCGATTGGCTAAAAATTTAAGAAAGCTCTTGGCTGTCGAGTGTGATATTAAGGTTGTCTGCGGCGCGTTAACCATGTTGGCGCCGGAAGATACCTATCTGTCGCTTGAGAAACGTTTGGATACGTTTATGCAAAGAGCGCAAGAGGCGGGTGACGGGCGTATTTGCTACGGGACAAGCTATTATGATTTTTGCGCCAGGGGCGGAGAAGAGGAGATTATGCAATTTTTCTTCTCCGAGCATACAGAGGTGGAAATTTATAATTTTTACAACGGGATGCCGTTGCAAGAGAGGGTCAAAGTGCTCTCTTTTGAAGAGGGGATTTTGCGTATTCAAACCTCTTTGGCCAAAGCGGCCTACCTTGAAAAAGAGAGGTTTACCTATATTAGGCATCCGCATTTGCCGGATGTGGTGCGCGCGGATGTGATGGGCGCACGGCCCAACCGGGCGGAAGTAAGCCTGACACGTTTGCATTTTATTGATACCTCGCCGCTGGATCGCGAGAATATTCGGATAAAGCCGGAAGAGCATATACCTGTATATGTCGATTGCTTAGAGGGCGGAAAATTTGAGGGAAAGTTGGAGGCGATAGCTGTAAACTCTTTGGCGGTTGTGCCGATCAATGGCCAGCCGGATCAGAGGTGTCAAGCGGAGGGGAGTCGCGCGGAGCTGGTATTTTCCCTGCCCGAAAGGGAGGAGTTGTCGCAGTTGACCTTAATGGGCGAGCTACGCTACAACAAAGATGGGATTTTGGTTTATAGTCTCTATCCCAACCATTTTGCGAAAATAAAGATTGAGAGTTATATCGCGTTACAGCAGTCCAAGCTGATTACGATTTTGCAGAAGATGGTATTGAATTTTTATCAGGGGTAAAGAAGGTAAAGGACGGGCCAAAGGCCCGTACCGCTCCCCCAAGCGGCGGTTTTTGGGCTTACTTGGAAGCGGCGGCTTTGGCGGCTTCGAGCGCTTCTTCGTATTCGGGTTCCGCGGTGATTTCGGGCACGATCTGCTTGTAAGTGACAATACCGTCTTTATCGACCACGAAGATCGCGCGGCAGGTTACGCCGGCCAGCGGGCCTTCGGCAATCAGTACGCCGTAAGCGTTGGCGAAATCTTTGTTGCGGAAGTCGGAGGCGACGGTCAGGTTCTCGATGCCTTCGGCGGAGCAGAAGCGACCGGCGGCGAAAGGAAGGTCCATAGAGATAACGGTGGTATCCACGCCTTCGATCTCAGCCGCTTTTTCGTTGAATTTGCGGGTTTCTGCCGCGCAGACAGGGGTGTCAAGAGAGGGAACGACAACCAGCAGTTGCACTTTGTCCTGGGCGCCGCCCACTTTTTTGTCGGCCAGGCCGTCGGAGTTGACGACAGTCACTTCCGGCGCTTTGTCGCCGACGTTGATTTCGTTACCGGCCAGTTTGACCTCGTTGCCTTTGAGAGTTACAGTTGCCATGATGGCTCCTTTTTTATTGAGATTTTTTATCGTTTGATAGTTCGCTTTAAAAGCGATTAGATGAATTCTACAGGAAATGGATAAAAAAACTCTTAATTAATCCGACCTAGTTTTAAGAGTTTTATAAACTTTTAAGAAAAATTAGAAAATTTTATCGGTTCTGGGCATGACGCGCAGAGCGGACGGCGGGGTGAAGTTTTGCCGTTCATAGGCTTCCAGGGCGCATCGGCCCACCATGGCGGCGTTGTCGGCGCAGTATTTGAGCTCGGCCAGGTGGAGGGTGGCGCCAAACTCATGGCAGAGTTTCTCAAATGCCTCCCTGACGGCCAGGTTGGCGCTGGCGCCGCCGACAATGGCGAAATCGGCGGGGCGGTGGGTGTCGAAAATTTTTTTGCATTTGTGTAGTAGGTGCGCTACGGCTGTTTTTTGAAACGCTGAGGCGATGTCGCATCGGGTCTGCTCGTCAAGGGGGGTATGCTCCTGCACCAAAAGGCGGACCGCGTTTTTGAGGCCGGAGTAGCTAAAGGCTAGATGAGAAGAGTTTTTTAAAGGGACGGGCAGGGTAAAGCGGGTAGGGTCGCCTTTTTGGGCCAGCTTTTCGATGACGGGTCCGCCGGGATAGCCCAATCCCATCATTTTGGCCGTTTTGTCAAAGCTCTCCCCAAAACTGTCGTCTATGGTAGAGGCCAGGATGGTAATGTCGTCGTATCCTTTGACATCCAGTACCATGGTGTGTCCGCCGGAAATAAGCAGTACCAGCATAGGGAAACGGGCCGGTTTTTCGATAAAAAGGGAGTAGATGTGGGCTTTGAGGTGGTTGACGGCAATGAGCGGAAGACGTTTGGCCACGGCCAGGGCCTGGGCCATGGCGACCCCCTCCAGAAGCGTGACCGAAAGGCCCGGGGCGTTGGTGACGGCGACCGCTTTGATGTCTGGGAGAAAGGGCGCGGCTTCTTCCAGGAGCCTGGGCAGATCCACGGCATGCAGGCGGCTGGCCAGTTCGGGTACCACGCCGCCGTAGAGTGCGTGGGCTTTTTCCTGGGAGATTTTGCGGTGAAAAAGGAGTTTGCGATCATGCAGGCGCGTCACGGCGACGGCGCTGTCGTCGCAACTGCTTTCAATACTTAAAATCATGGTATGATTGTATCAACTCAAAGATATAATTGCGCTTGAAAATGTGCGAGAGTGGGCTGTTTTGATGGAAATATATTATATAATTACCAACAAAAATTCATAAGGAACGGGAATGCGATTTTTTGTGAAACCGATGGTGTGGGCGGGAATGATTTTGCTTTTACAGCTTTTTGCGTCGGCCGGTCAGGAGACACAGCGGTTCAAAAAGATCATTGTGAAGACATTCTATTCGCAAGAGCGGGCCCAAAAGGTATTGGAGACGCTGGTGCATCATCTTAATAGCTACCCCCGTTTGCGTCAGCTTCAAAAAGAGAAGGGCTTTCGCTATGTAGCCAGACCGTCCGGGCGCTACTATATTGTGGCTGTAGAGCCGTTGGATAAAGAGAGTTTGCGCGCGGTATTGCCGATTGTACGTCGTCGTTTTCCCGATGCCTTTGCCAATCGCTACTATCCGCCTACGCCGCAGAGTGTGGAGGAGAGCGCAACCGCTCAAGAACAAGAGCTCCCCGCAGAGGCGAATGTAGAAAGAAAGAAGGCGGAGTCAGCCCAAAAGGCATCACCGTCAGAAGAGGTGACAACACCTGTACCCCCGGTGGCGTTGCCTGAGGCGATGAGTGAGCCTGCGCCGAAGCAGGAGATGTCGGAAAAGATGCGCGAGACAAAGAAAGTGCAAGAGCCGATCGCGCAAGAGGAGGCGACCCCTCCTTTATCCGCTGAGACGGTGCCGCGGGCGGAAACTTTGCCGAGTGAGGTGGTGACCCAAACGGCGGAGGAGATCGCATCTGCCCAAGAACCGTCGGCCCGACAGGCCGATGCCCCAAAGCTTCCCGCGCCCGCGCAAGCGAAAGATGGCGCTTCAAGCCGTATGCCGTGGTATCTGTTGGCGCTATTGGCGGGGTTGGGTACGGTTGCAGGCGGGTGGTTTTTTTATAAAAAAAGAGCGGCACGTGAAGATGCGTCAAAAAAAAGAGGCGCGTTGAGCGGGTTGGTGGAGCAGATGGACCAACCGTTTATCTCCGCGATGGAGACGCTTAACAGTTCAATACAGGCGCTTCAAAGGCGAATGGACGGCGATGAACAGACCGCCAAACAGTTTGAGACGATGGAGCGGGCCGGTAAACGTATGGAGATCGCATGGGCCGATATGAAAGATATCGCGCTTCTGGCGACGGGCGTTCGACCGCACAATTACCCGCGGCGGTTTGACCTAAACGATATTCTTGAACAACTTGCCGAGACTTTCAAGGCTGAAGAGATCAGTCGGGATGTGGGAATCACCTACGATGTTGACACCCAGATGCCTATTCGCTATATCGGAGACAGCAAACGTTTAAAGCGCACGCTTTATCATGCCCTCTTTGCGTCAGCTTTGCGTATGCGTCAGGGGGGATGTATCTATCTTTCGGTGCGCGAAGAGCAGGAAGAGCGGGATGAGAATGAAAGCCGTACCCGGTTGATATGGAAGTTGGTATGTCGTAGCGAGGGACCATTGACGGCTCCCGACGAAGAGGTGTTATGGCATGCCGATTTGAGTGCCCGTTTGGCGGAGGCGATGGGGGCGCAAACCGATTTGTTGGAAGATGAGCGGGGATTGATCTGGAAAATGGGACTTCCGATTGAGATTTTTGATGCGAAAAACCGTCGGAAATATCATCTACCCTCCCGCGCGTATATGAAAAAGAGGGTTTATATTGTCGATCCCGATAGGGTGGCCGCCAAAAGTTTGGAAAAGATGTTGCGATTTTTCCACTATGATATTCACTATTTGGCTTCGCTTGCGGAGCGTGATCGACGCCAGAAGGAGCCGTGGGATCTTCTCTTTATTGATGAGAAGGCGTTAAGGGAGGATGATGCGGTCTCTATGGAAGAGTTAAAGTCCAGGATCGCTACGAAGGTGATTGTGATTGCCCGCCCGGGGCATTTGGAGCGGGTTCGCTATGAGTTTGCGGAGGCCGATGCTTTCTTGCAACGTCCCTTTACCCACCGTCAACTGCTCGGTCTGCTGGTGCGGCAGTTTGGCCAGAGCTGGTATTGAGGTTTGGCCTTAATTTTTAATGGCCTCTTTGCGTTTTTTTACCCGCTCCAGCGAACCGCGAAGTTTTTCTGTGTCAAAACCGTAACGTTTTGCCAAGGTAAGCGCGTTTTGACAAGAGCGGTCGCTTAGGATATCTTTGATGTTCGCGGCGCTTTGGATAACGCGTAACGCCTGGATATCAAAAACGATCTCTTGCGGGGGTGTCTCTTCGCTTTCAAGGTATTGCATACATTGGGTAAAGGTCTCGCCCAACTGCCATCGTTTGAAAATTAACGCGTTAACTTGCGCGGTACTCATGGAGACATAAAGGGTTTCAACCTCCGCGATGGAAGGAAATTCCTTTAGATCCTTTTGAAACGCGTCTACCCTCTCTTGGTGGATGATCTCTCTGGCTATCAAAATTTTGCCCGTCTCCATCAAGAAAGCCAGGGGAATCAGATATTTGGCCCTTAACATATCTACCCCCATGATCCAGTGAAAAGCCAGTTCGCTTTGGAGTCGGCAGAGCTCAGCAAAATCTGATGTTGTAAGATGGTAGGGGGAGAGGTCTATGTCAAAAACCCGGTTACGGGCGAAATCAAGCGCCATGGTTCGGATGCGGGCGGGCCCAAGAAGCATGTAAGCCTGCTGAATGGAGACAATCTCTCTTTGAAAAGAGTAGTAGGCGCTGTTGGCCTGGGAGAGAATGTTGACCGTCAGGGCGGGATCCTCTTCGATCACCGTGATCACCTTCTCCGGCGCCGGATCGCCCTGGGCAAAGAGTTGCTCCAGTTTTATGACAGATTCGGGTAGCGGGGGTAGGGCTTCTATCTGAACCATCAGCGGGGTATAGTTCATTGCGTCGGACATAACTCTCCTTTTGTCAGGTATTGTAAAATCCAGGGCCAGGGGCCGTAGCCGCTCTCGGCGTTGATATGGCCGGCCCGCTCCACCACTTTCATGGGGATGCCAAGCGCCTCTTGCATACTCCACGCTTCATCCATCGTCAGGTAGGGGTCGTTGTCGGAGACCACCAGGATCGCCTTGTCGGCGTTGAGGGTCTTGGGAAGTGGGGCGGGGAAGAAACTGCGAAGGGTTTCGATGGTGCAGTTTAACCTCGGCGGAGAGACCAGCACCAGGTTTTGGAGTTTTGGGGCCAGGCCTTCGCGGCAAAGGTGAAACCAGAGGGTATTGGCCAGGGAGTGGCACACCACCGTATCGGGGCCAAAGTCGTCAAGGTGGGCCAGGATCTCCTTTTTCCAGCGGTTGATATGGGGAAAGTGGGGGTGTTGGATAAGCGGGAAACTGACGGTGCCGTAATCTTTGGCCAGCTCACCGGCCAGCCATGCCTGCCAGTGGGGGTGGTCACTGCCGCCCCAGCCGTGCAAAATAAGGGTCTTACCGGGCCCCTTCACACCAGCTCCTTACGTCACGATCAACGGCGAAGACCTCTTCCGGCGTCGTCGGCTCGGTGTCGCCGAAGCGCTCGTAGGCGTCCAGCACCAGGGCGCTGAGCGCTCCGAAGGTGATCTCGCCCCGCAAAAACTTCGCCACGGCCACCTCGTTGGCGGCGTTGACGACCACGCCCCGCTTGGGGTGGGCCATCAGCTCCTCTTTGAGTCGCCAGAGGGGATAGCGTTGCGTTTCGATGGGGCGGAAACGCAACGCGCCCACCTCCAGCAGGTCCACGGGGGGCAGGATAGGCTCGTTTACCTCTCCCATCAGGGCGTAGGCGATGGGCAGTTTCATATCCGGGTGGGCCATCTGGGCCACCGTGGCGCCGTCGGCAAACTCTATGAGCGCGTGCACGACCGATTGGGGTTCTATGAGGGCGTCAATTTGCTCACACCCAAACATCCAGCGGGCCTCCAGTAGCTCGAAAAGCTTGTTGGCCATGGTGGCGCTGTCGACGGTAATCTTGGCGCCCATGGACCAGTTGGGGTGCTTAAGCGCCTCTTGGGCCGTGGCGCCGGCGATCTTGTCGATCGGCCAATCCCTGAAAGCCCCGCCGCTGGCGGTGACGGTCATGCGGGCCGGTTTGCGGCCGTTAAGAAGGTACCAAAGCCCAAAATGCTCGCTATCGATGGGGCGCAGATGCTTGGGGTCGATAAAGGCGCCGGCGGCCACCAGGGACTCCTTGTTGGCCAGGGCGACCGTTTTGCCCTCTTTGATCGCCTCGACCGTGGGGCGCAGGCCCAAAAAGCCCACCAACGCGTTGACCACGATGGCGCTGGCGCTTTGGCGGATAACCTCCAAAATCCCCTCTTCACCCCAAAAGACCCGGGGATGGTCGAGGGTTTTGGCCGTCGCCTCGTCGGCGACGCAGACAAAGCAGGGTTGAAAGCGCAAAATCTGTTCTTTAAGCAGTTCGATGTTGCGCCCGGCTACCAGGGCTTCGACACGGATACGGTAGCGCTCGGCGATGGCCAGGGTGTTGGTGCCGATAGAACCGGTGGAGCCAAGCAGAACCATCTTAGAGCAGTCCCCTTAGCAGTAGCACCATCACCACCCCGCCAAAAAGATACCCGTCCACCCTGTCCAGCACCCCGCCGTGGCCGGGCAGGATATCGCCGCTGTCCTTGACGCCGGCGTGGCGCTTGAGGTAGCTTTCATAAAGGTCGCCAAAGACCGAGGCGACGGAGACGCCCAGCGAGATGGCCAGGGCGTAGGGCCAGTCCACCAGCGTACCGCCCACGTAGGTGCCCGCGACGGTGGCGACGGCGATGCCGCCAAAGACCCCCTCTAGTGTCTTGTTGGGTGAGGTGGGGCTAAAGGGGGTACGGCCGATACTTTTACCCACGAACCACGCCCCTATGTCCGTCAGCGCCACCACCGCAAGCAACCATACCAGCGACGCCATGCCGTAGTCGGTGTAGAGGTTAAGCAGAAAAAGAAACGAGGCGGTCGGGTAGAGGAAGGGGCGGAAGGTCTTGGGCTCGACGGTGGGGCGATAGGCTTTAAAAGAAGCGAAAATCAGCGCCACAAGAAAGAGGATATCGGGATCGGGCAGGAAATAGGCTGAGAGCCAGATGGCTACGGCGTAAGGGAGCAGGGTATTGCCGTTAACGCCGTAAAGACGGGAAGCCTCTTTGAAAGCGAGTAGATAAACCATACCGAAAAAGAGCCAGGTGAGAAAAAAGTTGTTGATCCATCCCACCGCTCCTACAACCGCCAACAGACCGAAGCCCGTGGCGAAGCGGGGGCCGCTGTTTCTAAACCGATCCCAAAACGCCATCATATCCCCGTTTACAAAAGTTAAGTGGTTTAGTATAGCCGACCCAATATTAAAAAACGATAGTTTCGGTTACAGTTGCGTTTGAAGCTTTTTAACCTTTTGCAGTTTCTCCTCCATCTTGCGGCGATATTTGGCCGCTTTGCCGTTTTTGCCTTCGGCCTGGGCCTTCTCCATCCGGTTTTGCGCCTCTTTCGCGTCCGCCGAGGCGTCGTCGATTTTCCGCTCTATTTTTTGGGTGTGCGCGTCGGTTTTGGCTTGCGCCTTGGCTTTCAGATCGCTGTCGCTACAGTTGGCCTTGGCTTCGGCAAGCGCTTTTTGCAGGCGCGCAAGGGCATGGGGTTCGGTGGTCAGTTTGACCTTGTTTTGGAGCTCGCAGATCTTTTTGGCGCACCCTTGCAGGGCGGCGCAGGTGTCAGCTTGCAGTGCGATACCGCTTAACAGAAGCGCGCCGGAGAGAATCAATGCTTTTTTCATGGTTGTCCTTTAATGTTTAAGTTAGATGCGCGGATAGTATAACATAGCTGTGAGAATATGTTTATACATGAATGTCAATGTGCGGTATCCCCTCTTCGTCAACGGTCAGCCCCGCCTCTTTTTTGGGAGGGGCGACGGGACGCTTTTTGTTTAATGACGCCTCTTCCCCGGCCTCCTCTTTTTGGTGCTCCCGCTCCGGGTCGATTTGATGCGCCTCTTCGGCCGGTCGGGTCTCCTCGATGCGTTTTTCTTTCTCGTTGGCCTGGGCCTGGGCGACAGCCTGCTGGATGTCAAAGCGGTTGAACTGGCTGGTCTGGTTGGAGGCGGCCACGTTCATGTTCTGGTTAATCAAAATAATGTTGTGCAAAGGGGTGACGGCCACGGGTTACTCCTTGCGAATTTTCACGGTGTCGTAATTAACATAGTTGACCTGCGCGCCGTGTCGGACTTTGACGTTGCGTCTGAAGGTAAAATCGACCAAATAGTCGCCCGGTTGAGTCACGCTGACGGCCACGCAGATTCGGGCCGCTTTCTCGATGATGTCGCGGGGGATCTGTCGGCGGTTGGGGTTTTGCAAAATGCAGTGGGCGGAGGGGCGGTCTTTGAGGTGGAGCCACAGATCCTGGGCTTTGGCCTCTTTGAGAAGACGGGCGTTTTCCCGTTCGTTGCGCCCTACCAGCAGTCGCCAGCCGTCCAGATCAAACGTCTCACACTGCAAGCGCTCCTTTTTGCGGGTTTTGGTGCGGTCTTTGGGCGGAAAGAGAAGGTGTACGGCGGTTTCGTCCGGGGCGGCGGCAAGGCTTTGGCTCAGTGTCCGGTAAAAACGCAGGCGGCTTTGGAGATTCTCTTTTTCAATATGGAGGTTCTCGGCTCTGGCGGCGGCACGGCGGGCCCGTTTAAAAAAGTGCTCACCGGCCCGTTTGGGGTTGGGCAGGGGCGGCAGGGCGATAGAGACGGGGTTGCCCTCAAAGTCGGTCGTTTTGAGGCAGGTGTCGTAGGGGCGAATGCGGTGGAGATTGGCCAGCAGAAGGGTGCCGTCGCGGTTGAGGCGTTCGGCCTCCTCTTTGAGTTTTTGGGGATCAGGCAGGGTGTTAAGCTCTTTTTGAAGCCGTAAGATCTTTTTTTGCAACTCGTTGTCATAGCGCTTTTTTAAGCGCTTCAGGCGCTCTGTTTGGCGCTTTTGCGCCCTCTCTTTCAGCCATGCTTCGGGCGCTTTAAGCTCCCCCTCTTTGCGCGGGCCCGTATAGGGCGGAAGCGGCGCGAGACGTAGGCCGGGGCGCACCGCTCTAAAGCTGGTGTTTTCGTCAATATGGCGCAGGGCCTCCAGGACTCTTTCTTGCTCATCCAGCAAAACGGCGTTGGTGTGGCGGCCCGTAAACTCCATCTGCAACAAGGTCCTAAAGGCCTTGTAAGCCCCCCTCTGCTCGGTCTCAAAGCGTAAAATCCGGTCGTTTCCGGGCAGGGTGACGCCGATGATGGTCGCGCCGTTGAGGCGCTTGGCCAAAACGGTATCAAAAGGGGCCCGGTAGCGGCGGGCGGGGGTGAGGTGTGAAGCGTCGAAAATGTCGCTTTGGCCCCTGGTCAGATCAAACGCCACGGCATGGGTGCGGTCAAAGAGAATGCGAATGACGTTGTCGTCGATGCGCTCGGCTTTGGTAATTTGCTTAAAACGGGCGAAGTAGTCGGCCAGGGCCTTGAGCTCAAACTGTTTCATACAAAGATTTTAGCACCTTTTGGATATAATCGCGGCAATTACGGCATTTTTTAGAAGGATTTTCATGGGACAGACCATTACCGAAAAGATCTTTTCCGACCACGCGGGGCGCGAGGTCAGAGCCGGGGAGATCGTGCGGGTGCCGATTGATATGGTCATCGGCAATGACATCACCACCCCCATCTCCATCCGCGCTTTTGAGGAGAGCGGCGCAAAAGAGTTGGCCAATCCCGACGGCTTTAGCATCGTGATGGACCACTTCATCCCGGCCAAGGATATCGCCAGCGCCAACCAGGCCAAGATCAGCCGCGAGTTTGCCTACAAGCACAACCTGAAGCACTTTTTTGACGAGAAGGATATGGGTATCGAGCACGCCCTGCTTCCCGAAAAGGGGCTGGTGGTGCCGGGTGACGTGATTATCGGGGCAGACAGCCACACCTGTACCCACGGGGCGTTGGGGGCGTTTGCCACCGGCATGGGTTCGACCGACCTGGCTTTTGCCATGATCACCGGGGGCAACTGGTTCAAGGTGCCCGAGACCATCAAAGTGGTCTTTACCGGTAAACCGGGCGAGCACGTCTACGGCAAAGACCTGATATTGGAGCTGATTCGTATGATCGGCGTGGACGGCGCGCTTTACAAGGCGCTGGAGTTTACGGGCGATACCATTGAGCATTTGAGCATGGATGACCGCTTCAGCCTTTGCAATATGGCCATTGAGGCGGGCGCCAAAAGCGGTATTATCGCCGTGGATGAGGTGACCAAAGCCTTCCTGGCCGAAAGGGAGCTGGCAAGAGAGCCCAAAATCTTCTACTCCGACGAAGATGCCGAGTACTGCCAAACGATCGAGATTGATGTAAGCAAACTGGAGCCGGTCATTGCCTACCCCCATCTGCCCAGTAACGGCAAGCCGCTCTCTACCGCCGTGGCGGATGATTTGAGGGTCGATCAGGT
>JAMOMS010000063.1 GCA_027067015.1 Campylobacterales bacterium
ACGGTAGGCTTTCTGACATCAAAATCGCCGCCGAGATCGTCAAGGGCAAGCGGGTGGCCCGCCATACCCGTATGATTGTCACCCCCGCGACCCAAAAGATTCTCAAGGCCGCCGAAAAGGCGGGCTATATTGACACCCTTATCGACGCGGGCGCGGTGGTCTCCAACCCCACCTGCGGGGCGTGCCTGGGCGGTTATATGGGGATTTTGGGCGACGGGGAGCGGTGTATCGCCACCACCAACCGCAACTTCGTGGGCCGTATGGGCGCCAGAAGCAGTGAGATCTACCTGGCCAACTCCGCCGTGGCCGCCGCCAGCGCCATCGCCGGCAAGATCGCCGATCCCAGGGAGATCGTCTGAGTTTTCCGATTCCCTGTGTCATCTTCGCGGGGGGCAGGAGCTCCCGCATGGGCCAAGACAAGGCCCTGCTTCCCTTTGGCGGTTACGAAACGCTGGCCGAGTACCAGTACCGCCGCCTCTCTTTGCTTTTTTCTTCATGTTACCTGGGAGCCAAAGCGGACAAGTTTTCCTTTGGCGCGCCCGTTATTTTGGACGCGGATGCTATCTATTCGCCGACTTCCGGGCTTTTGGGGGCGTTTGAGGCGCTAAAAGGCGATTTTGCGGTGCTTGGGGTGGATATGCCCAGCGTGGATGAACAGGTGTTCACATCTCTTTTTGCTGTTTATCGGGAGGGCGGTTTTGCCGCTTATATCGCCCAAAGTCCCCGGGGCGGACATCCGTTGTGCGGTATCTATACCCGTAAGCTTCTACCGGCGCTTCAAGAGGCCCACGCCAAGAAGCGTTACGGCCTTCACCGCCTTTTGGCCGATGTGAAAACCCGCTGGGTGTCGTTTGAGAGCGACGCGCCCTTTGTCAATTTGAATACGCCCGAAGAGTACGTGCGCGTCAAAGAGCGAAACACCCGTTACTGATCGAGAATTTTGCCCAACTGCATACGGGTAAAGTAGATAAACTTGTTCAGCAGGGACGTTTTGTACTTGTCTTTGTGGTAAATAAGCAGAAACTGGCGCTCGAATTTGAGCTTTTTGATCTTCAGCTCAAAGAGCTCGCCCCTTTCCAGCTCTTTCATCACCGAGATGCGGGGGAGGCAGGAGAGGCAGGTTTTGCTTTGAATCAGCATATTTTTAATGGATTCGGGGTGGCGAAGCTCCAAAAAGAGGTTGAGTTGACTGGCCAGATCACCCAGGTGGGTCAAAAAGACCTCGCGGGTGCCGGAGCCCTCTTCTCTTAGAATCCACCGTTTTTCCAGCAGGTTGTCGATGTAAAAGCCCTCTTTGCCCTCCTGCGCCAATGTTTCGTCGCCGGTAATGACAATCAGCTCATCCAGCCCCACCATCTCCTGCTTGATGGCGGTGGAGTCGACGTTGCCCTCCACGAAACCCAGGTCGATGGCGCCGCTTTCGATCATCCCCACAATCTCGCGGGTGTTGCCGATTTTGAGGTTTACCTTGACCTGTGGATAGGTTTTCATGTAGTTGCAGATGATGGGGGGGATGAGGTAGTCGGCGATGGTGGTGCTTACGCCAATAAGAAGTTCCCCGTTGTTTTCGTCGTTGCGAAACTCCTCTTCGATATCGTTGAGCTTGCCCACCAGCGGCGCGATGGCGTCGGCGAACGCCCGCCCCTTTTCGTTGAGGGCCAGTTTTTTGTTGATGCGGTCAAAGAGTTTGTAGCCGATGATGTTTTCGAGTTCTTTGATCGACATGGAGACCGCCGATTGGCTCAGTCCCAGTTTTTCGGCTACTTTGGTCAGGTGTCCCATATGGGCGACTTCCAGAAAAATCTCCATCTGACGCAGCGTGATTTTCATTGCAAGACAGCCTTCGCTCAATTATTTTGATAATTGTAACATATTCTGTTTATTTTGTTTATCGATGGCCTTTGGATTATAATTGCAAATAATATTGATATAGATCACTCAATATCATAAGCTATATTGAAAGGATGAGTATGCCCTTTTCTCCCGAGAAACGCAAAGGTACGGTGAGCGGTATCATATTCGTGGCGCTGGTGGCGGCGTCGGCCACCTTCATCGCCGGTTTGGAGCCGGTGATGAAACTGAGTATCAGTCCGCTGGTGGTGGGTATTGTGATCGGTATTTTTTACGCCAATACCCTGCACAATCACTTTCCCGCGGCGTGGGAGACGGGGATCGTCTTTTCGGCCAAGAAGATTTTGCGGTTCGCCATTGTCTTTTACGGTTTTCGCATCACCTTTCAGCAGATCGCCGAAGTGGGTATGGCGGGGTTTACGGTCTCTTTGATCATGCTCTCTTCCACCTTTTTGTTGGGTACCTGGCTGGGGCGCAAAATTTTCGGTCTGGACAGGGATACGGCCATGCTGACCGCTTCGGGCGCGTCGGTCTGCGGCGCGGCGGCGGTGCTGGCCACCGAGCCGGTACTCAAAGCCGAAGAGCACAAAGCCGCCGTGGCGGTGTCGATGGTGGTGCTGTTCGGCACCATCGCCATGTTTCTTTATCCGGCGCTCCTTAAGGCCGGGGTCTTTGATATGACGCCCCAACAGTTTGGCATCTATGTGGGCGGCACCATCCATGAAGTGGCGCAGGTGGTGGCGGTAGGCTCTATCGACGGG
>JAMOMS010000064.1 GCA_027067015.1 Campylobacterales bacterium
GACGGGCCCGATACCGCCATGGCCAAGTCGGCGGTGATTGTCAAGATGACCCGCGTCATCATGATCGCGCCGATGCTGATTCTGCTGGGGCTCTACCTCTCCTACAGCGCCAAAAAAAGCGGCGGCGAAGGGGGCGGCGTGAAGCTGGTGATTCCGTGGTTCGCCGTCTATTTCATCGGTATGGCGGGGGTCAATTCCCTGATTCAGGGGTATATCGAAAACGGCGCGAGTGAAAGTACGGCCGCCGCGATTCAAAACACGATAGCCACCATCAACCAGGTCGACACCTTCTTGCTGACCATGGCGATGACGGCGTTGGGCATGGGAACGCGTTTTGCCAAGTTCAAAGGGCTGGGACTCGCGCCCCTCTATACCGCCGGGGCGATGTTTGTCTGGCTGGTGGTAGGCGGCTACTTTGTCACCAAAGGGGTGACGGCGATTTTCTAAGAAAGAAAAATTCCTAGGAAATATTAACATTCTATTTACGTTCATTTTGTATAATGCTCTCTTCTATGAAAGAGAGTATGATGAAGCGTATGACCATTGTGATTCCGGTCTATAACGAGGCGGAGAACCTTCCCCGTTTACGGCGGGTTTTGCACGACTATCTGGCCGAAAGCCCGGTTGAGACGAAAATTTTACTGGTAGACGACGGCTCGACCGACGGTGGACTGGAAGAGATTCGGGTCATGTGCGAAGATCCGCGGTTCGACTATTTGGCGTTTGCGCAAAATCGTGGGCTCAGCACGGCGATCAAAGCGGGGTTTTCTTGTGCCGATACCCCTTTGGTCGGCTATATGGACGCCGATTTGCAAACGACACCGTTCGATTTTGACAAACTTCTTTCCTTTATCGACGAATATGAAGCGGTGGTCGGTTACAGAGAGAAGCGGCGGGATACGCTCGCTAAACGGATACAGTCCCGTCTGGCCAATGCCGTACGGCGCCGATTGATCGGTGACGGGATCATCGATACCGGCTGTCCCTTGAAACTTTTTCGGATTGAGGCGGTACGGAACATTCCCTTTTTTGACGGTATGCACAGGTTTCTCCCCGCTCTTATCATGATGGAAGGGGGACGGGTGAAACAGGTGCCCGTTCGCCATTTTGAGAGGGTGGCGGGCTATTCAAAATTCAACCTTTTCAACCGCTCCCTTCGGCCTCTTCAGGATATGCTGGCTTTTCGTTGGATGCGTGCCAGGCGTATCGAGTATCGTATCAAAGCCTCCTCTCTTCAGAGGTGTGAATAATGGTGCATACCGTATACGGTATAGGTTTTTTGGCCCAGGCACTCTTCTCGGCCCGGACGCTGGTACAGTGGATCGGATCGGAGCGGGTTCGGTATGTGGTGACGCCGAGTCTTTATTGGAAATTGAGTGTATTGGCATCTGTTTTGATGTTTGTGTACGGGTGGTTGCGGGATGATTTCGCGATCGTGTTGGGCCAGGCGCTTACCTACGGGGTCTATCTGCGAAATCTCCATCTCCAGAAAGAGTGGGAGAAGCTCTCCCCCTGGGTTCGCGCTCTGCTGTTGGGGATGCCGGCGGCGGTCGTGCTTTACGGACTGGCTGACGGAGAGGCCCACCGGGCACGTTTTTTCCACAACGAGGCAATCCCTTTTTGGTTATTGGTATGGGGGAGCGCGGCCCAGATTCTTTTTACCCTCCGTTTTGTCTACCAGTGGATCGTTTCGGAGAAGATGCGCCGATCCCACCTTCCGGCGGGATTTTGGGTATTGAGCCTGATGGGATCGGGCATGATCGTGTTATATGCCCTGTGGCGCAAGGATCCCGTTTTGCTGCTCGGCCAGCTTTTTGGAACCGTGGTCTATTGGCGTAACCTGCGTTTTATTCTCCGTGAGAGGATGGGGCGCGTGAGGTGAGAGGGAAAACCGGGGGTGTGTGGCTACTGGCGGCGCTTGGCGTATTGTTGTGGTGGAGCGCGGGGTGGTACGGCGTTATTGAAACCAGTGACGCCCGGTATGCCGAGATAGCCCGTGAGATGCTGGTAAACGGGGATTGGCTCCACCCCTCTCTTCTGGGTATTCACCACTACCACAAGCCCCCCGTGACCTATTGGTTGGCGGCCTTGGGTATGGAGTGGTTCGGGGTCAACCCTTTCGGGGCCCGTTTTTTTCTGCAGGCGGCGTTACTGTTGCAGCTTTGGCTTCTTTTTCGCCTGACGCGGACTTTGGGTATGGCACGTCAGGGCGCCTTTTGGACGGCGGGTATCTACCTCTCCTTCTGGTTGGTGTTGGCGTCGGTAAGAAACCTGACGACCGACGCCTTTTTGACAACGGCGGAACTGGGTGCCGTTTATCTGTGGGCGGCCTATCGCTTGCGGGGCGGAATATGGCGACTCTATCTTATGGCGGCCGTACTCGGCGCGGGTTTTATGATCAAAGGGCCCGTGACGGTTGTGGTGCCCGCCATGTTTATGCTGGCGTGCCGGCAGATCGGCACGCCCTTTCGTACGGGTTGGCATCGATGGGGGGCGGTCGCGCTTTTTACGGTAACGGCCGGGTGGTGGTTCGTCTATCTCGCTTACGAGAATCCGGCGTTTTGGAGTTATTTTATCGAGCACCAAACGGTTGAACGGTTCGCCAAAAATGTTTTTCACCGTCATGAGCCTTTCTGGTACTACTGGCTCTATGTTCCTTTGGCCGGGTTGCCGTGGTTGGGGCTACTGCCGTGGCTGGCCTATCGGCAACGGCGTCGCGGGGGGGTGCCGACGTGTGCCGGGCGATTGATGGTGGCGACGGCCGTGGCGATTCTCTTCTTTTCCCTCTCCGAATCCAAGCGGATCCTGTATGTCTTACCGCTCTATCCTCTCCTTGCGTTGGTACTGGGCATGATGCTGGATCGGGCCGATGAAACCGAACGGCGGGTCGTGCGCCTGACGGCACGCTGGTTCGCGGTGGCGGTTGGCGCGGTATTGGGTGCGGCGTTTGTCTATATTCTGCCGGGGGCGCAAAAACTTCTGGGTGCGGCGGTTTTTGGGATCGGGGGCGCTTTGTGGTACTGGTTGGGGCGCTGTGGCAGGCCCAACGCGCCGGTTTGGGGTATCGCCTCGCTCTCTCTTGTCGTGATGGTGGCGGTCTCCCTGGCGATCTCGTGGCGTCCCGACCTGGTTCGCACCCCGGTCGCCGTAGCGGCGTGGATGAAAGCCCGGCACCTTGAGAATCGTCCCGTTTTGGTATATGACCGACGTCTGCCGTCGCTGGCTTTTCATCTGCGGCGCCCCATCATCAGCCTGTATGACGGCAGTCGCTCTTTAAACCGTGAAACGCAGTTTGAGACCGACGATCGTTGGAAAACGACTCTTTTCAATCTCAAGCGTCTCTCCGAACATCGTCGGCTACGCGCTCAACTGGATGGTCAACCCTATGTGGTTGTTACCTACAGAAAAAAAATTCCTCCCTATCGGGCATGGCTGTTACATCCTTTGCGTCATTCCCATCGAATCGGTGAATGGGTGATCTACTACTGATTTTTTGCGCCCAAAAAAGAAAGAGTCGGCGAAGCGTAGAGCAAAGGGCTGTCCAGGTCGGCGTAGCGGATAGTTTGGGGAAAAAGCGCGCAAAGGGCCCGTGCCGCCTCGATGGAGGCGGGGGTTTCAAGCATGGAGCCCATCATGCACGTGACACCTCGCGCTTCGCACCATGCCAAAATCTCTTTGGCTTTGGCGATACCGCCGCACTTCATCAATTTGACGTTGATCATGTGGGCCGCTTCGGTTTTAATTACCGTTTGCACCTCTTCGAGCGAAAAGGCCGACTCATCAGCCAGAATGGGGATGGGACCAAGGCGTGTAAGGCGGCGCATACCCTCCAAATCGCCTGCCGGCAGGGGCTGTTCGATCAGTTCGACGCCAAGCTCCGTCACGGCCTCAATCACTTCAAGGGCGTCGCCCTCCCTCCAACCCTGGTTGGCGTCCAGCAGTAGCGTGGCCTCTGGCGCGGCTTTTCGCACGGCACGGACCCTTTGGATATCGGGTTTGACGCCCTCTCCCAGCTTGATCTTGAGGATCTTCAGCCCTTTGGCGACAAACTCCGCCGACTGGGTAGCCATGGCGTCGGGCGCGTCCAGGCTCACCGTCACCGCTGTCTCTATTTGCGACTCCACGTTAGCGCCCAGAAACCGCCACAGCGGCAGTTTCGCTTTTTGGGCCGCCAGATTGTGCAGGGCTATGTCGAGGCAGGCTTTGGCAGAGGTGTGACCTTTGCAGGTGCCGTGTATCGCGGCCAGCGCCTCTGTCAGCGTCAGGCGTTGGCCCATGAGGGCAGGTAGCAACCTCTCTTGCAAGACGGTACGCATACTCTCTATCGACTCCCCCGTAATCGCTTCGGTCGGCGGGGCTTCCCCGATGCCGATATGTCCAGATTCATCATAGAGTATCAACCGTAGCGCCGTTGCCGTTTCGACCCGACGCAAGGCCGTGACGAAGGGAGTTTGAAGCGGAATATGAACGGTCGTTATTTTGTAGTGTATCGGTGCGAGGATCATAAGAGATTGTAGCGCACTTTTTGCCCAAATAAGCAACAACTCAATCCGATATAATTGGCATTAAGACAAAGCACAAAACGCAACGTGAAATTGCGCAAGGCAACAAGGATGGAACAATGGCCGATGAGATACGCCTGGCCAGCCCCTTTGACAGGGAGGGACAGATTTTGGGCTTTTACGCAACGGTGGGACTTTGGGCCCTGATGCTTTATGCCGTGTGGCGAAACGTGGGTGTCGACCCGGTGGCGCGACGGCAAAGGCGCGGGGCAAAAGGTCACCGGGGCCACAAACTGCGCCTTAAAGGGCGAGGGAGTATGATGATTTGTGCTTTATTGGCGCTTCGAGGCGATTTTGCCTGAGGCCTTTTGCTCCCGTGAAATAGATGCTTAGCTCGCCAGAAGCTGTAGCATATACCCCACCGCCAGGCCGCCCACGGTGCCTGTCAGGTAGCCCGCGACGGCCATCAGCACGGCGACGGGAACAAGGCTTTTGTCGTAGGCGGCGGCGAGAATGGGGGCGCTGGCGGCGCCGCCGATGTTGGCCAGCGAAGCGACGCCGATGCTGAAAAGATCGAGCCTGAAGAGTCTGGCGGCCAGCACCAAAAGGGCGCCGTGAAGCGCGAGAACGGCAAAACCGGCGGCCAGGTAGAGCGGAATGGCCGAAAGGTCGCCGAAACGGGCCCGTGAGCCGATCAGCGCCACCAGGAGCAGTAGCATGGTCTGGGCCAGCTCCTGAGAGCCGTTAAGGCGCCCCAAAAAAGTGCGGGCGCCCAACAAACCCAGCAATGAGGCGATCAGCACGCTCCAGGCGGTGGTGCCAAGAAGCGGCAGATGCGCCGCCGTAAGGCGTGAGATCAGGGCGGCCAGCAGTGCGAAAGCCAGCAGGAGCCAGTAGCGGCGGGGGCCGACGGTGCAGGCGCATCCCAGCGCCGGACTTTGCGCGGCTTTCGCGTCGGTCGCCTTACTCCAGGCGTTGAAGCGGGGGGCGTAGGGCACCAGGGCCAGCAAAAAGGCGACCCATACCCCGTAGCAGAGGGCGTCTACCGCCAGGGCGTACCCCATGGCGCCGTCGCCGACCCCGAAAGCGTCGCCTACGGCGAGCATATTGGCCGTGCCGCCCATCCAGCTTCCCGCCAGGGCCGCGAAGAGTCCCGCCTCCTTTTGCGTGAAACCAAAAAGGGCAAACACTGTCACGAAAGCGACCATAATGGAGAGGGTGGCGGCGGCATAGGCGATGAGCAGGCGGCGTCCCAGCGCGAGAAATCGGCGCAGGTCGACGGTGAGCATCATCAAAAAGAGCATGGCCGGCAAAAGGTTGCCCTTGGCGGTGGCGTAGACGGTGTCGATGGCTTCATTGCGAGCAAAGAGTCCGTTGTTGGCCATCACGGCCGATACGGCGTAGATAAGGACGACGGCAGGCAGATACTTAAAGAGCGGGCGGGCCCGTTGTTGGCGCTCCAGTATGCCGAAAAACGCCGCAATGGCCCCCACGCCCAGCAGGTAGCCCAGCGGGGTGGTCATCACGGCTCGTGGCGCAGGTTATGCACAAGCGCGCGCAGTTTTTTCATGAAAGCCTCTCCCGGGTCTTGCTTTTGGGTGCGGTAGTCGGGGTCTTTCTCTTTCCAAAGGGGTGAGTTCTCAAACTTCGTGTACTCATAGTGGCCGATAAGGTAGCGGATAGTCGGGTAGCGGGTGGCCAGGTAAAAAACCAGCTCCGCGTCGGCTTTGAGCTGGGCTTTGGTGAGGTCACTGCCGTCGGCTTTGCCCACGTTTTCTATGCCTATGGCGCACCAGTTGAGCCCGATGACGTGGCGGGCCATTCGGGTTTCGGGCATGAGGCGGTAGATGGTGCCGTCGCGGTCAACCAGGAAATGGGCCGAGACGTTCAGCGCCGAGGCGTCGGCGATGTCGGAGCGGCGGGCGGGCAGGCGTTCGGGGTTGAACATGGCAAACGCCTCATCCGCCGTTTGGGTGGCGGTGGTGTGGATGACGATCATTTTGGGGGTGATGGCGGTGTCGTTGGCGTCGATGCCGTAGTGCTCTTTCATATATTTGAGTGTCAGCGCCTTGCGTTCGGGGCCAAACTGTATGGGTCGGTCGATGATGTCGGGCTTTTTGTAAGAGAGGTAGAGGGGAAAAAGCGCGGCCACCAGGGTGAGTGAGAGCAAAAGGCCAAGCAGGGCAAGCAGGGGTTTGGGCACGGTTATCTCCTTCGGAAGCTGAGCGCTTCAAGAATATGGGGTTTTTCTACGGTTTGGGAACCCTCCAGATCCGCGACGGTGCGGGCCACCTTTTTGATGTTGGCCGACACCCGGGCGCTTAGGGCAAAACGCGCGACGGCCTGGGCAAGTACCGTTTCGGCCTCGGGTGAGAGGATACACCATTGGTTGACCCCTTTTTCATCCAGTTTGCCGTTGGGTTGGGGTTGGCCCCTCTCTACGCGGCGGCGGAAGGCTTCGATGACCTTTTCATGCAGTTGGGCCGAGGTGAGGGAGGGGCGGTCGTCGGGACGGGGTTCGCGCATCTGCACATAGAGCTCAATCCGCTCCAGCAGGGGGTCGGAGAGGCGGTTGCGGTAGCGCTGAATCTCCGCTTCGGTGCAACGGCAGGGGCGGGTGTCGCTAAGCAGGTTGCCGCAGGGGCAGGGGTTTTGGGCGGCCACAAAGAGAAAGCGGGTCTCGTAGCTGACTTTGGCGTTGACCCGTGAAATGAGCACCCGGTGATCCTGGAGCGGCTCTCTTAGCGCTTCGAGCACGCTCTTTTGAAAGTGGGGAAACTCGTCAAAAAAGAGGATGCCGTTGTTGGCCAGCGCTGTTTCGCCGATGCGTGCGCGGGTGGTGCCGCCGCCAAAAATGCTGGGTTTGCTGGCGGAGTGGTGCGGGGCGCGAAAGGGGCGGACAGGGCGAAAGTCGGGGGCTTCGTCTCCTAATAGGGCGTAGCGTACCGACTGGAGCAGTTCGGGCAGGGAGAGGGGTGGCAGAATGTAACGCAGTCGTTTGGCGATCATGCTTTTGCCTACCCCCGGCGAGCCCTCCAGCAGAAGGTTGTGCATTCCCGCAGAGGCGATCAGCGCCGCCCGTTTGGCCTGCTCCTGGCCGTTGACCTCCGCAAAGTCCAATGGGTAGTCGCGCAGGTAGTAGTAGCGCTCTTTTTTTATGTTGAGCGTCTCGCCGGGAATCTCGCCGGGCGGGGCGATGTGGGGTTTGGCTTCGCCCTTTAAAAAGGCCAGCGCCTCTTGCAGGCTCTCTACACCTATGAGGCGAAGGCCCGGAATGAGCGAGAGGTTTGCAACGGCTTCGTTGGGTACTACGGCCTCTTCGATCAGGTCGGCGTTTTTAAGTGCCAAAAGAAGAGGAAAAAGGGTGCGGGTGGCCTTTAGGCGGCCGTCAAGTCCCAGCTCACCGAAGAAGTAGCGCGGTTGTTCGGGAAGCGGATGGTCATGCAGGGCAATAGAGAGCGCGATGGGCAGGTCGAAGTGACTGCCGCTCTTTTGCAGGTCGGAGGGGCTGAGGTTGACGGTGATTTTTAAAGGGGGAAAGCTGAAGCCAAGGGCCGCCAGGGCCGCTTTGACACGCTCTTTGGACTCCTGAATCGCGGTACTGCCGAGTCCTACGATGGTAAAGGAGGGAAGCCCTTTGTGCAGGGCCGTCTCCACATCGACCGCCCGGGCTTCCAGTCCGTCAAGGGTGGCGCACAACAGCCGTTTCACGCTACTTTTTCTTTGCCTTTTGCTTCTTTTTCCACTCTTTTTCAAACTTCTTGCGTTTTAAAAAAGAGAGCTTTTCAATAAACAGGTGGCCGTCGAGGTGGTCCATCTCATGCTGAAAAGCCACCGCCAGCAGGCCGTCGGTTTCGATCTCTTTTTTTTTGCCGTGACGGTCATAGAACTCTACCCGAATCCACTCGGCCCGCTCCACGTCGTCATAGTAGTCGGGTACGCTCAGGCACCCTTCGGTGTAGGTGGTGCTCCCCCGCTTTTCCAAAATGACGGGGTTGATCACCTCAATCAGGTTTTCGGGAAACTGGTTGCCCTCTTCGTCGGGCAGGTTGATCAAAAGCGCGCGGATCGGCTCACCCACCTGGATGGCCGCCAGCCCGATGCCGTTGCTGGCGGTCATGGTCTCGTTCATGTCATCAAGAAGTTTGTGCAGTTTTTCGTCAAACGCGGTGACGGGTCGGCTCTGTGTTTTAAGCCGCTTGTCCGGATAGACGACAATGGGTAAAATCACGCCTTCTCCTTAGATCTCAATATCCTGGGGGCAGATGCCGCACCCCTCTTCGCTCTCTTTGGCTACATTGAGCGCTTCCAGGGCGCAGGCGATGGTCTGCTCGGTGCTTCTTTCGGCATGAATGCGCGCGATGCCGATATTGACATCCAGCATAATCTCCTCGTCGCCGACAAAAAAGTTGGTGTTGCTCACCAGGTCTTTGAGGCGGTCGGCGGCCATTTCGGCGTTGTTTAGGGCGGTATGGCGCATGAGAATGGCGAATATCGTACCTTCATAATGGGCCACCACGTCACTGCGGCGCGAGGTTTTCAATAGCAGTCGCGCCACGGTTCTAAGGACCAGCTGTTGCATTTTCGGGGTTTTGAGCTGGCGCATGACCCCCTCGTCGGCCCGTACCATCATCAGGGTGCTTTCGTGCTTGAACTCTTTAATCAGCTTCTCTTCCTGTTTGATTTTTCTAAGCAGGTAATTTCTTTTAAAGACGCCGAAACGCTCATCAAAGATGGTGTGTTCTTGTACCTCCTTAATGAGCGTGGCGGCGGCCGTGTATGCCTCTTTGAGTTCACCTGACTCTTTTTTGATGACATTCAGCATGGCCCGAAGGTCTTTGCGCATGGCCTCAAGAACGCTTTTAAGACCGTTTTGGTCATCCACGGTGTCTGCTTCAAACGCCCGTTTTTCCACTACGGTTTCCAAGTGGCGGAGATTTTTATAGAGGGTGTTGATGTGGCTTAAGAGTTTTTTGACACTCCCAAACGCCTCTTTGAGCTGTTGCTCCATAACCCCCTGGTGCTCATCGTCTCCGCCGTCTTCAAGCTCCAGGAGTTTAAGAATCTTTTTGCGAAACGCGGGGGGACGGTTTTCCAGCAGTTTGTCAAAGTAGGCGTCAAAGTTGGACGGGGTGGGCGGAATGCCCTCCCGAATCAGCGCGCCCATCACCTCCTGGGCATACTTTTCCAGGTCGCTGGTGGGCTCTTCCAGGTCGTGTGCCGTGTAGGCTCCCTCACGTTGCATATATATCTCCGGACTATTTGAAACTGCGTGTGAGCACTTCGTCGATGAGGCCGTACTTTTTGGCCTCTTCCGCGCTCATGAAAAAGTCCCTTTCGGTATCTTTCTCTATAGCCCGCTCCGTTTTGCCGGTACGCTGGGCCAAAATCTTGTTGAGATACTTCTTCAGGCGCAAAATCTCTTTGGCCTGGATCTCAATATCGGTGGCCTGCCCCTGCGCGCCGCCCAGAGGCTGGTGGATCATAATGCGCGAGCTGGGCAGGGCGTAGCGTTTGCCTTCGGCCCCGCAAGCCAGCAAAAAGGCGCCCATGGAGGCCGCCTGCCCGATGCAGATGGTGACGATGTCGGGCTTGATATAGTTCATGGTGTCATAGATGCTAAACCCGCTGGTGATCACGCCGCCCGGGGAGTTGATATATAAATAGATATCTTTATCCGGGTCTTCGGCCTCCAGAAAGAGCAACTGCGCCACGACGGAGGAGGCTACCGCGTCGTCGATGGGGCCGCTGAGCATGATGATGCGGTCTTTGAGCAGTCGCGAGTAGATGTCGTAACTGCGCTCACCCCGGCCGCTCTTTTCTATGACGAAAGGGATGTAACTCATGCGTCCTCTTTCTCTTCGGCTTTGTCCTCTTTTTTCTCTTTCTTGTCATTGAGCAGTTTGCTCAGCAGACGATCTTCGATCATCGCCATTTTAATGGCGGGCAGGAGGTTTTGCTTTTGGTAGTACTCAAAAGTCTGCTGGGGATCCTGGCCCATGGTCAGCGCTTCATAGTAGATGGTCTGCATCAGCTCCTGGTCGCTTACCTCAATGCCGTTGGCCTTGGCCAGGGCGTCGACGATAAAGGTGGCCTTGACGCTTTTGGCAGCCTCTTCACGCAGGCTTTCGCGCAGTTCTTTGACTTTGTCGGGGTTGTCGCGAAGCTCCTTGATCTCCTCTTCACTCATCTCCCGCACCTTGTTTTGCAAGGCCAGCTCAATCTCCTGCTCTACCACGTTTTCGGGCAGGTCGAACTCAAATTTCTCCACCAGCGCCTCTACCAGTTTGGGTTTGAGCTCCTCGTTGTAGAGCTTGGAGAGCTTTTCAGAGCGAATCTGCTCTTTGACCTCTTTTTCCAGGTCAGCCAGCTTGGCCTCCTCTTTGCCCAGCAGTTTGGCCGCCAGGGCGTCGTCGACGGTAACGGCCTCTTTGGCCTTGATGTCGTGGAGCTTGATCTTGAATTCCGCCTCTTTGCCGGCCAGGTTTTTGGCGCGGTAATCTTCGGGGAAGGTGACGGTGATGCTCTTCTCCTCACCCTTTTTCATCCCGATCATCTGCTCCTCAAAGCCGGGAATGAACTGGCCGCTTCCGATACGAAGCTCAAAATTCTCGGCTTTGCCGCCCTCAAACGCTTCGCCGTCCAGGAAACCTTCAAAGTCAAAGACCGCCATGTCGCCGTCCTGCAGGCCGCGATCTTCCTCGATGCTGTTAAAAGGGGCCTGGGCTTCGGCCATCTCGTTGATGCGCTCTTCCACCTCTTTTTTGGTGACACGGGGCGTTTTGACCTCGGGTACCACGTCGCTGACGTCGGTGACCTCAATCTCGGGGCGGAGGCTGAGCGTCATCTCTACCTCAATACCCTCTTCACCGCGCTCAAACTTTTTAATGGCCGGTTCGCCGATGATTTTGTCGGCATCCAGGCCCAGCTCTTTGCTGGCGGTATTGAGCACCTCGCGCAGGGCTTCGGCCTCGGCGTCTTGCACCAGGCGCTCACCCAGCCGTTTTTTGACCACGGCTACCGGCGCTTTGCCGGGGCGAAAACCGGGGATGTTCATCTGCTTGGCCGCCTGTTTGGCGATCTTTTCCACTCTCTTGTCAATGTCGCTTTGGGCGATGGTCGCCTCAATCTTGACGTTGGCGTTGTCGATGCGGGTTGCGTTTACTTCCATAAATCTACGTTCCTTCCGAAAAATTAGCCCTCTATTTTATCCAAAAGTGGCTTTCATTGTCTAATGGGGGCTTTTTACGCAAAAATCGCTATACTTCAAAGAAAAAAACGGGAACGAAAATGGCAGAAAACGAGAAAGAAGAGCGGTTTAAAAAAGCGGTGACGACCATACTGGAACTGGTAGGGGAGGACCCGAGCAGGGAAGGGTTGGTCAAAACCCCCCAACGGGTCTACAAAGCCTTTATGCGTCTGACGGAAGGCTACGGCATGGACCCCAAACAGGTGCTTAACGACGCGCTCTTTGAGAGCAGTAACGATGAGATGGTGTTGGTGCGCGATATTGAGTTTTACAGTCTGTGCGAGCACCATCTGCTCCCCATTATCGGGCGGGCGCACGTGGCTTACATTCCCGACGGCAAGGTGGTGGGATTGAGCAAGATTCCCCGTATGGTCAATATTTTCGCCAGGCGATTGCAGATTCAAGAGCAGATGACCGAGCAGATCGCCGACGCGATTGTGCAGACCATTCACCCCAAAGGGGTGGCGGTGGTGCTGGAGGCGCGCCATATGTGCATGGAGATGCGCGGGGTGGAGAAGATCAACTCCACCACCGTCTCCAGCGCCCTGCGGGGGCTCTTTAAAAAAGACGCCAAAACCAGAGAGGAGTTTATGAGCATGATCAACGCCCCCCTGCGTCCGAGGTACTGATGCCGCTTAAAACCCTTAGAAAGCGGGCCCGTACCCTTACCCTCTCTCCCCCGTACGGGGTGATTGAGAGTATCGCTGGCAGTGCCATCGTGGCGTCGGGGTTGAAGGTAAGTATCGGCCAGAGCGTGACCATTGTCAGTGATGAAGGCAAACGGCTGGGCATGGTAACGGCCCTGGGACGGGAGAACTTTACCATCACCCCTTTCGGTTTTGTCGAGGGGATGAAGGTGGGCGACAAGGTGCTATTAAATCGCCGGGGTTTGGAAATTCCCGTGGGGCGCAAACTTCTGGGCCGGGTGGTGGATCCGTTCATGAATCCCATCGACGGCAGGGGGCCGTTGGCGCTGGAAGATTACGAGCCCATTATGAAAGCGCCCATGGAGGTGATGAAACGGGGGTTGATCGAGGAGCGGTTTGCCGTGGGGGTCAAAAGCATCGACGGTCTGCTGACTAGCGGCAAGGGGCAGAAGGTGGGTATCTTCGCCGGGAGCGGTGTAGGGAAATCCACGTTGATGGGGATGATCGTGCGCGGAAGCCAGGCGACGGTCAAGGTGGTGGCGCTCATCGGCGAGCGGGGGCGGGAGGTGCCCGAGTTTATCGAAAAGAACCTGGGGGGCGATCTAAGCGACACCGTGATTGTGGTGGCCACCAGTGATGATAGCGCGTTAATGCGCAAATACGGGGCTTTCAGCGCCATGAGCGTGGCGGAGTATTTTAAGCGGCAGGGGCATGACGTGCTCTTTATGATGGACTCGGTGACCCGCTTTGCCATGGCCCAGCGGGAGATCGGTCTGGCGCTGGGAGAACCGCCTACTTCCAAGGGGTATCCCCCCTCTTCGCTGACCGTTTTGCCCCAGCTTATGGAGCGGGCGGGCAAAGAGGAGGGGCAGGGCTCCATTACCGCCTTTTTTACGGTGCTGGTGGAGGGGGATGACCTTTCCGATCCCATCGCCGACCAGAGCCGCAGTATCCTGGACGGGCACATCGTGCTGAGCCGGGAGTTGACCGACAGGGGGATCTACCCGCCGGTTGACGTGCTCTCCTCGGCCTCCAGGGTCATGACCGACGTGGTAGATGACGAGCATCTTCAGGCGGCGTTGAAGTTTCGGCGTCTGCTGGCGCTTTTGAAAGAGAACGAGATGCTGGTGCGTATTGGCGCCTATCAGAAAGGGAGTGATCCGGAGTTGGATGAAGCGCTGGAGAGAAAAACAGCGCTGGAGGCTTTTTTAAGCCAAAGCGCCAAAGAGAGCGTCACGTTTGAAGAGTGCGTGACGCTTCTGAAAAAAACGGTCAATTAACCGAAGAGTTTGCCCAGCATATTCATGGCGCCTTTGACACCGCCGACTTGATCGAGCAGTTGGGCCACCATGTCACTGCCTGCGGGCGTGGCCTGGTCTACCACCTGGGGCAGGGCGTCGGCAATGGCCTGTTTGGCGCTCTCTTCACCCACGCCCAGTTTTTCGGCGAAAGCCGAAATCTGATCGCTGTCAAATAGGGCAGTAACCTGATCGGGGGAGATGGGGGCGTTTTCACCCTGCCCGATCCACGACTGTACCACGTCGGCCAGGCCGCCGTTCATCGCTTTTTGCACCAAACCGGCGATATCCAGCTCGCCGTTGCCGCCAAGCAGGGAGCTCAGCGCGTCACCGATGTTGTTTAGGTCGATACCGCTGGTAGCGGGGTCACTGTTGTCCTGAATCATTTTGGCACCCAGTTGAATCAGTTGATTGAGATCCATTCTATTCCTTCTTGTTGTAATTTGTGCTTGTATGATAACGACAAAAGGGTAAAACTACCCTTTGATGTCAAGCTTTTGTCCCAGCCCCGTCAGTACAGCCACGTTTTGGGAGGGTGCGTTTTGGGTTGGCGTTTGAAGCGTGTTTTGCAAAAGGCTTAAAACCTCCCTTCCTTGCACATCCATCGCTTTTT
>JAMOMS010000065.1 GCA_027067015.1 Campylobacterales bacterium
TGAGCAGACCGCCCCGAAAAAAGAGAGCGCCCAACCTCCCCAAAACCGTCCTGCTGTCAAATCGCAAGAGGATGTTTTGGTAGATATCTCCAAAGCGGCGGAGGAGATCTCCAAGATTACGGGCACGTCATCGGCTAATACCTCCAAGCGCGCCAAAAAGAGCGCCGCGCGCCCCGAAGAGGAGAGCAAAACGGCGCGTACGGCGCCGGCGCTTGATCTGAGTGAACTTAAAGAGATCAAGGGGGAGATCAGCGCGCTGGCGGACAAGATCAAGCTGATCCAGAACATGGTCTGGGAAGAGAAAAAACCGCTGGGCGGCACCATTCCCCCCGAATTTGCCGAGATCTACCGCATCGCCTCCTCCAGCGGGATGGATCGCGCGCACCTGGATGAGATTATGCGCCTGACATTGGAGCATATGCCTTTGCAGATGCGCACCTCCACCCAGAAGGTGCGCCGCTACTTTCGCACCCTGCTTCGCAACATGGTGCCGGTGCGACTGGAGCGGGAGCTGACGCCGCCGCAAAAGAAGATTATGATGCTGGTGGGCCCTACGGGCGTGGGCAAGACCACCACCCTGGCCAAGCTGGCGGCGCGTTACGCCTATTTGATGGAGCGCAAGTACAAGGTGGGGATTATCACGCTGGATACCTACCGTATCGGGGCGGTGGAGCAGTTGATGCAGTACGCGAAGATGATGCGCATAGGCATCGAGGCGGTGGTGGACCCGCCGGAGTTTACCACGGCACTGCAGGCCCTGCGCCATATGGATATCATTCTCATTGATACCGTCGGAAGCAGTCAGTATGACAAGCAAAAGATCGAGAAGCTCCAGCAGTTTCTGGCTTCCGATACCGACGTGGGCATTGACGTGAGCCTGGTGATGGGGGCGCCCACGAAGCTGGAGGATCTGCGGGCCATTTACCGCAACTTCTCCCCTTTGGGCATCGATACCCTCATCTTTACCAAACTGGACGAGACCCGGGCTTTCGGCAATATCTTCTCTTTGGTCTACGAGACCGAAAAGCCGGTCAGCTACTTCTCTACCGGCCAGGAGGTGCCTGATGACCTGATGCGCGCCGACAGCGACTTTTTGGTGGAGTGCCTTATGGGCGGCGGATGCAAGGAGGCGACATCGTGAGTACCCAGGCCAAAGGGCTGGAAGCCCTGGTGAAAGAGGAGGGGCGGCGCGGGGATTCGACCCGGGTGGTGGCTATTACCAGCGGCAAAGGGGGCGTGGGTAAGAGTACCCTGGCGGCCAACCTGGCCTACGAGCTCTCCGGCATGGGGTTTAAAGTGGGCATTATGGACGCCGATATCGGACTGGCCAACCTGGATGTGATCTTCAATGTGCGGGCGGAGAAGAATATTTTGCACGTTTTAAAAGGTGAGGCCGGTTTTCGGGAGATCGTGGTGCCCATTGAGCCCAATTTGTGGCTTATTCCCGGAGAGAGCGGCGACGAGATTCTCAAATTCTCCGACGCCACGATTGTCAGCCGATTTTTGGATGAGGCGCAGGCGCTGGAGAATCTCGATTTTCTGCTTATTGACACGGGGGCGGGCATCGGCGAGTCGATCCAGATGTTCTTGCGGGCGGCGGATGAGGTGGTGGTGGTAACCGTGCCCGACCCGGCGGCCATTACCGACGCCTACGCCATGATCAAGGTGATCAGCAAAAGCAGAGATCATGTCTATCTGGTGGTCAACCAGGTCAAAAACGCCCGGGAAGGGGAAAAGATTTTTGAGACCATCGAGCGGGTGGCCCGCAGTAATATCGACAGCGCTTTTAAGCTGGAACTTTTGGGAACCGTCCGTGAAGACGCCTATGTGGCCCGTAGCGTCAAGCAGAGGGCGCTGGTGTGCAAAGAGTTGGCCAATATCGCCCCGGCCGGGGATATTCGCGCCGTCGCCAGGAGTCTGGGCGGGAAAAAGGAACGAAAAATGCTTGATCGTGAGCAAAGCGGTATCGGCGGCTTTTTCAAACGGCTGTTGGGCGGTTTGTAAAAAGCGGTTGCGTAGAAGGGGCATGGGATGCGAGAAGAGAACTTTATCGCCTTTTGGATTGTCTCCGGCTTTTTTATAGGGTTGTGTGTCGCCCTGATGAAGTGGGACGACCCTTTCATGATTTTGCTGGGGGTGATGGGCATTACCTTCTTTTTCTACGT
>JAMOMS010000066.1 GCA_027067015.1 Campylobacterales bacterium
CCCGCGGCGCTGGCCGATTACCTGATTCGCGCACTGCCCCGCCGCTGTGTGGTGGTCGTGGTGGGTGATATGTGGGATATACCCGCCTTTGACGATCTTTCGGCGCGGCATGAGCTCTATATCGCCAGGGTCAGGGATCCTTTTGAGATGTCGCCCGCTTTTTTCGAGGGGGTGACACTGCAAGATCCCGCAAGCGGCGGCGCCTTTGAGGTGGAGATGACGCAAGGGGCTCTGCGGGCGTGGCGGCAGGAGCGGGAAGCGGCGGATAGGGATTTTGAGGCCTATTGTCTGGCAAGGGGTATCGGCCATACCCTTATCCAAACCGACGAGGATCCTTTTGAGAAGCTGAGGGAGCTGTTGCGATGAGCCCGGAGGTTTTGCAAAAGCTCAAAGATATCAAGCCGCCCGTGCCGGTGCCGGATATGAGTCTGTGGTGGTGGCTGATGGCTGTGGTTTTGGCGGTTTTGGTCGTTTTGGTCGTGCGCTATTTTTTGCGTCGCGGGCCCTGCTGTTACCGTCCCCGCCGGCGAGATCGCAAACAGGAGGCCGTAGAGAGGCTCAAGCGTCTTGACGGGGCCGATACCAAAGAGACGGTGTACGCTTTTACGGAGCTTTTCCCGCTGGTAGCGGGGGAGAACACGGCGCTCATGGCCGAGTATGAGGCGCTGGTGAAGCGGTTGGCGCGTTATAAGTACCAAAAAGAGGTGCCGCCGCTTGGTCGTGAGGATCGCCGGGCAATAAAGGCGCTGATCGCCAAAGGAGTGAAGGGTGGGTGAGTTGGGTTTTGTGCACCCCTGGGCCTTTTTGCTTTTGGTTGTCTACGGGGTGTGTCGGCGCTTTTGCCCCCAAAAGAGCGAACGCTTCTGGTTTCCCTACGCCAAAAGAGCGGCCAAAACGACGGCCAAAAGGCGGTGGCTCAAAGAGGTACTGCGGGCCCTGGCCTTTGCCCTGCTGGTAACGGCGCTGGCCGATCCGGCCCGGTTTGACAGTGTGGCTTTGGAGAGAGACAGGGGGTATGAGATCTCGTTGATTCTGGATGCCAGCGGCTCCATGGCCCAAAACGGGAAGTTTCAGGTGGTCAAGGAGATTGTGGAGCGTTTTGTCAAAGAGCGTAGACACGACAAGATCGGGTTGACCATCTTTGCCGATTTTGCTTACGTGGCCGTGCCGCTGACTTACGACAAGGCGTCATTGTTGCGTTTGCTTGATCGTATTGAGGTAGGCGTGGCGGGCACCCGGCGTACGGCGTTGTATGAGGCGCTCTTTTTGAGTACGAAACTCTTTAAATCCTCCAAAGCCAAACGCAAGATCGCCATTTTGCTGACTGATGGCATGGACAATACTGGGTCGGTACCGCTTCGTGTGGCTGTTGAGACGGCCAAAAAGTACGGCATACGGGTCTACACGATCGGGGTGGGCAGTGTGGGCGATTATGATCCTTTTGTATTGGAGAAGATCGCCCGGCAGACCGGCGGGAAGTTTTTTAAGGCCGACTCCGCTGTTAAACTGGCCGAGGTCTACCAAACCATCGACCGGCTGGAAAAGAGCGAGATTACGGGTGAGCGCTATGTGCGCGTAACCCACTACTTCCCCTGGCCCCTGGGGGCGGGCACAGCCTTGCTCTTTTGGCTCTTGTTTGAAGGGGCGGTTCGGGCAAGGAGGCGGGTATGAGTCTGCTTTATCCGTTTGTATTACTGCTCTGGTTGCCCCTGCTTTGGTCCGTGTGGCGCCAAAACGGGGAGGGTGACGGGCCGATGGCCGCGTTTCGCCCCGATCTTTACGCCAAAATGCATATCAGCAGTGGGATGTCGGCCAAAAGACGGCGGCATCTTTTGACGGCGGCGGCGTTTTTGGCCGTTTTGGCGCTGGCCAGGCCCGTGCTGGATAACGGGACGGTGCGTGTCAAACAAAGCGGCGGGGAGCTGGTGGTCGCTTTTGATATCTCCCGCTCCATGCTGGCCGATGACGTCTACCCCAACCGCCTGCGGTTTGCCAAAAAGAAATTTTCGATACTGCTTCACTATCTCAAAAGCACGGATGTCGGGGTGATCGCCTTTAGCCGCCGCGCCTTTTTGGTGGCGCCGCCCACGCGCGATTACGGATCACTGCGTTATCTTGTCGAGCATATGCAAACCGACGACGTGTCGGCCAGGGGGACCGATCTGGCCGAGGCGGTACGCGCAGGCGCGGGGCTTTTGAAAAAGGGGAAAAACAGAGCCCTCCTGCTCTTTACCGATGGCGGGGACGGGGATGACCTGAATGAGGCGATCAAGACAGCCAAAGAGGCGGGAATACGTGTCTATGTCTATGCCGTGGCCACCCCGAAAGGGGTTGTTCTGCGCCTGCCGGGCGGCCTGGTGCGAGACGCGAGGGGCGAGCCGGTGATAACACGGCTAAACAGCGCCGTCAAAAAGCTGGCCGACGAGACGGGCGGGGTGTATAGGCCCTATTCGCTCTCCAAAAAAGATATGGCCCTTTTGGCCAAAACCATTGAGGCCAAATGGCACGGCGCGAAGAGAGAGCGGGAGATCAGAAAGCAAGAAGAGCTCTATATCTATCCGCTTGGTTTGGCGCTGATACTCTTTTTGACGGCTCTCTCTTCACTACCTGAGCGCAAAAGGAGCGAGGCATGAGTCGTCATATGGTGGGCTGGTGGTTACTGCTATCGGTGTGGCTGTGGGGATCGCCCCTGGATTTTTACACCCTGCACAAAGCCGAGTCGGCCTATAGGGCGGGGCGTTATGTTGAATCGGCCCGTCTTTATGACAAGCTGGCCAAAACGAAGGGAGACAGCGCCCGGCTCAACGCGGGGGACGCCTGGTACAAAGCGGGCGATTATGCGAAGGCGAAAGAGCGGTTTGAAACAATAACCGAGCCGTCGCTACAGTTTCAAAAATGGCACAACCTGGGCAACACCTACGCCCATCTTGGCAAAATAGAGCGGGCGATCGAAGCTTATAAAAAAGCGTTGAAAATAAAAGACGATCTCGATACCCGCTACAATCTGCAGTTGTTGCAAAAAGCGCAAAAAAAGAGAAAAAAATCCTCCTCTCAACAAAACGGCGCCCAAAAAAAGAGGAAACAAAAAGAGAAAAAATCGCAAAAGAGCGGTTCAAAGAGGAACAATCAACAAAACAAAAAGTCTTCGGACAAAAAGCGCGATCAAAACAAAAAAGAGGATAAAAAGTCCTCCAAAAAAGCCAAAAACGGGCACGCCAAAGAGCAGAAGCGACAACAAAAGAAGACCCAAAAGAGCGAACGTAACCGGCAAAAGGCTCAGCAGATGCAACAACACATGAAAGAAGAACCCATCAGCGACATGGAGCTGAGAAAATGGGAGAAGATGTTAAAGCAAAGGCGCATACGCACGCTGATGCTTCCGATGAACCGTTCCGAACAACCGCGAAGGAGTGACGATGCGATCCATCCCTGGTAAGATCATGCTGTGGCTTCTGGCCGTTGCGGCGGCCATGGCGGGGGTGACGGCCTCGCTGGATAAGAGTGAGATAACAAAAGGCGAAACGGTTACGCTTA
>JAMOMS010000067.1 GCA_027067015.1 Campylobacterales bacterium
GGCGCCCAGGAACTCCACCCCTTTTAGCATCCCCTTCTCAAACATACTCATGGCCACGTTCAGAGCCGTCTGACCGCCCATGGTGGGCAAAATGGCGTCTACCTTCTCTTTTTCGATAATGCGGGCAATCACCTCTTCGGTGATGGGCTCGATATAGGTGCGGTCGGCAAACTCCGGGTCGGTCATGATGGTAGCGGGGTTGGAGTTGATAAGCACAACCCTGTACCCCAGCTCTTTGAGGGTCTTGGCGGCCTGGGTGCCGGAGTAGTCAAACTCACAGGCCTGGCCGATGACGATAGGGCCGGAGCCTATTAGAAGAATGGTCTGGATATCGGTGCGTTTGGGCATAAAGAGGCACTCCTGAGAAGAATTTTCCTATTTTACAAAACGGCCTCTTAAAAACTGATATTACGCCGGCAAAACGGGGGCCGAAAAGAGGGGAAATAGAGCGTGAGGCACGCTTTTTAGCGGCGCCACACCACCCATAGAAAATCGGGATGAAGGGTATCGCCGAATAGCTCGATCTCGGCGTTTTTAAACCCCTGCATCTTTTTAATCTCTACCACCTTGCCGACCGGCATTCCCGGCGGGAAGATTTTATCCAGCCCGCTGGTTTCTACCCTGTCCCCAATCCCGATACGCATCCACTCGGGAATATATTTGACCGTCATATGCCTGGCGTCTTTGCCGACGGCAATACCGGGAGCGCGTATTGAACCCACATAGACGGCGAAACTGCAAGACGAATCGCCCGCCAGCAGGGCCAAAGGCCGCCTGTTTTGGGGCACCACAATACCGACTGCATTGCCTTTGTAGAGCAAGCCGCTATCATGTTGAGGGGAAAATCCCCGAAACGGCTCCAGCCAAAGGCGCTGAAAATCACCCAGGCGCGCATACCCCAGTACCCGCACCGGCAACGCCGTCACATTGCTCTCATCCGCCACCGCCGAACTTTGACGCAGGGCCCGATACGCCGCCGCGTCGGCCCGACAACGGCTCAACGCCGCCGTCAACGCTTCCTGTTGCCGTTTAAGACGCGCAATCGTCTCGGCCTGCTCAAAGTGACGGTTCACCGAGGCGTTCACCTGCCGGTGAAAACCGGTATAACCCTCTTGCACGGCCGTCGCCAAAAGGGAGAGGGCCTCTCTCAAATAGGGCGTCACATAGACCAGCGCCCCCAGCAATAATAGAACAAGCAGAAGCGGAAGGCGGGCGAAAAGACGGCGCCGTATCATCTTTACACCGTCACGACCCGATGGGGGTTAATCATATGAGAGTTGTTGAAGCAGATCAATCTCTTCCAGGGCCCGACCGGTCCCTTTGGCCACCGCCAAAAGGGGCTCCTCGGCCACGTAAACGGGCAGTTTGACAATATCGGAGAGGTATTTGTCAAGCATCCGTATCAGCGCCCCGCCGCCGGTAAGCACAATGCCGTTTTCGACAATATCACCCGCCAGATCGGGCGGGGTCTCTTCCAAGATCCCTTTGAGCGCCTCACCGATCTCACGCAGGGGCTCTTTCATCGCCTCCCTGGCGTCTTCGCTGGAGATTTCAATGGAGTTAAGAAGGCCGCTGACGTTATCCCGGCCGTTGATCACCATGCTCAGCTCCTCCTCCAGCGGCAGGGCGCTTCCTACCTGAATCTTGATCTCCTCGGCTACCCTGTCACCGATAAGCAGGTTGTATTTGCGCTTGACGTAATCGGCGATGGCCTGGTCAATTTTGTCGCCGGCGGTACGAATGGAGCGGGAAATCACCAACCCGCCCAAAGAGACCACCCCGATCTCGGTGGTACCGCCGCCGATATCGACAACCAGGTTGCCGTGGGGCTCTTTGACCGGCAGTCCCGCGCCGATCGCCGCCGCCATGGGCTCTTCAATCAAAAAGACCTCCCGCGCGCCGGCGCTCAAGGCCGACTCGCGTACCGCCTTGCGCTCCACCTGGGTCAGGCCGAAAGGAACGCAGACGATGATGCGCGGACGGATAAAGGCGGTACGGTGGTGAGCCTTTTCAATAAAGTAGCGAATCATCTTCTCGGTAATGTCAAAGTCGGCGATTACCCCGTCTTTCATGGGGCGCACCGCCCGGATATTTCCCGGCGTCTTACCCACCATCTCCTTGGCCTCGTGCCCCACGGCCAACACCTGCTCCCGGCCCATCTTGTCGCTTTGAATGGCCACCACCGAGGGCTCGTTGATAATGATCCCCTCCCCTTTGACCAACACCAGCGTGTTGGCCGTTCCCAGGTCAATGGCCATATCGTTGGAAAAAATGCCGATCAATTTGTCAAAAAACATCTACGCGCTCTTTTTGGTTTTTTTAATTCTCAGCGGCTCCGCCCCGCTTTTGATCACCTCTTCGGTAATGACAATCTCATACCCCTCATATTCGGGCAGGTCAAACATAATATCCACCATAATCTCTTCAATGATGGAGCGAAGTCCCCTTGCCCCTGTTTTTCTGGAAATGGCCAGCTCCGCAATCGCCTCCAGGGCCGACGGCTCAAAGACCAGCTCCGCCCCGTCGATGGCAAAGAGCTTTTGATACTGCTTGACCAGGGCGTTTTTGGGCTCGGTGAGAATGCGAACCATATCTTCTTTGGTAATCTCATTGAGCGTGGCAATGACGTGCAGACGGCCGATCAGCTCGGGAATGAGGCCGTAACTGACCAGATCGTCCGACTCGACAAAGTGAAGCACCTCCTGTTCATCCATCTTGCTTCTTTTTTCCTGGTTAAAGCCCAGGACGTTGCCGCCCAGACGCCGTTTGATAATGTCGGCCAAACCGTCAAAAGCGCCGCCGCAGATAAAGAGGATGTTGGAGGTGTCGATCTGAATGAAATCCTGGTTGGGGTGTTTGCGCCCCCCTTTGGGCGGGATGTTGACCACACTCCCTTCAATGATCTTCAAAAGCGCCTGCTGAACCCCCTCGCCCGAAACGTCGCGGGTAATGGAGCGGTTTTCGCTAAGCCTTGAGATCTTGTCCACTTCGTCAATAAAGACAATCCCCTGCTCCGCTTTTTTGACATCGCCGTCGGCGGCTTGAAGGAGGCGGGTGAGGATATTCTCCACATCCTCCCCCACGTAGCCGGCTTCCGTCAGGCTCGTGGCGTCGGCGATGGCGATAGGTACATCCAAAAATCTGGCGATCGACTGGGCCATCAGGGTTTTGCCGCTTCCGGTGGGGCCGATGAGCAAAACGTTGGACTTGGCGATCTCGGTATCGTCATTGTCTATGGCGTCTTGTTTGAAGATCCGCTTGTAGTGGTTGTAAACCGCCACCGCCAGAATCCTTTTGGCCCGATCCTGACCGATCACATACTGATCCAACGCGCTTTTAAGCTCACGGGGGGTTAACAGCTCCCTCTCGACCGGTTCAATCTCATCATCCACGTCGCCGGTGATGATCTTGTAGGCCGACAGGACACAGTTTTTACAGATATAGACGCCGTTACCCGCCAAGAGGGGGTTTTCTATACTCTCGGGCGCCGTGCAGAAACTGCACTTTC
>JAMOMS010000068.1 GCA_027067015.1 Campylobacterales bacterium
CGTGGCGATTCGCCTGTTGGACCGGGATGAGGATGTCTACAAAATTATCCACGACCTGCCGGTCTTTATTGAACTGCATGAGCTTTTGGGGAGCATCTATCGGGAGCTGGAGCTGGAGTTTGACGAGGAGAGCACCGCCGACATGATGAACGACGAGCGCTACGCCCTGGCCAAGGCGACGGTGATGGAGGTGGTCAAAAAACCCAATCTCAAAGAGAGCCTCACCGACCGGATCGACAGGTTGCTGATCCACCCGGTGTTTGGACTGCCCATCTTTCTCTTTTTCATGTGGCTCCTTTTTCAGGTTACCTTTACCGTCGGCTCTTTGCCGATGGAGCTGATTGACGGCTTCTTTACCGCCGTCAGCGAAGGGGTCAAGAACGTTCTGCCCGCCGGGCCCGTGCAGTCGGTGCTGGCCGACGGCGTGATCCCGGCGGTGGGCTCCATTATCATGTTTTTGCCCAACGTCTTGATCCTTTTTATGGGGATCAACCTGTTGGAGCAGACCGGCTACATGGCCCGCACCGCCTTTTTGCTTGACGGCTTTATGAAAAAATTCGGTCTACAGGGCAAGGCGTTTATTCCGCTGGTGAGCGGTTTTGGCTGTACGGTGCCCGCCTACATGGCGGCCCGCACTCTCAAAAACCCCACCGACCGCATCATCACCATGCTGGTTTTGGGCTTTATGAGCTGTTCGGCCCGTCTGCCGGTTTATGTCCTTTTTATCGGCGCCTTTTTCCCCACGGCGCACGCGGGCAATATGCTCTTTCTCATCTATATCAGCGGCGCGTTGTTGGGGCTTTTGGTGGCGAGGGTCTTGCGCAGTGTCCTTTTTAAAGGCGAGCCCGAACCTTTTGTGATGGAGATGCCCCCCTACCGCTTCCCCTCCCTGAAGGCTTTGGGGATGGAGTTGTGGATTAAGGCTAAGCTCTTTTTGAAAAAGGCGGGCACGTTCATCGCGGGCGCTTCGATGATTGTCTGGTTTTTAAGCTCCTACCCGGCCCATCCCGAGATCCGGGCCGACTTCATGAAAGGGCCGGCCCATCTGGCGGGGGCGCAAAAGGCGCAGATTGAGCATCAGATTCGCGCCAGGGAGCTGGAAGAGAGCTACCTGGGATACATTGGCAAGGCCATTGAGCCGGTTTTCGCGCCGCTGGGCTTTGACTGGCGGATGTCGGTGTCGGTGGTGGCGGGCCTGGCGGCCAAGGAGGTGGTGGTCTCAACACTGGCCACGCTTTACGCCGTAGGAGACGCGGACGAGAAGAGCCATACGCTTCTGAAGCGCCTGCGGGAGAATATCAGCCTCAAAGCGGCGGTGGCGATGATTATTATTATCATGGTCTACTCCCCCTGTATCGCGGCCATGAGCACCTTCTGGGCGGAAGTGCCCCAGTGGGCATGGCGCGGTTTTTACCTGATTTATCCCAACGTGCTGGCGTGGTTGCTGGCTTTTGGGGCCTACCGCCTGCTGGATATGCTGGGCTATTAAGCCCCCATTTGTTATACTCCATACAAATATCTTTGATGAAAGGATAGGATCGTATGGAGTGTGAATTTCCCACTATCAACGCCGATACCCCCAAAATTCGTGAAATCTTCAAAACCGTCAAGACCATCGCCGTCATAGGCCTTTCGCCCAACCCCGAAAAAGACAGTCACCGCGTGGCCAAATATCTCCAGGAGGCCGGATACAAAATTATCCCCGTCTACCCCAAAGAGGAGGAGATTTTGGGCCAGAAGGTCTACCGCTCATTGGCGGAGATCCCCGATGCGGTGGATATGGTAGATATTTTCCGCAAGCCTGCCGCCGTGGCGCCCGTGGTGGATGCCTGCATCGCCCGCGGTGACGTGAAGGTGGTGTGGCTTCAAAAAGGGATCGTCAACAACGAAGCGGCCCAAAAGGCGGAAGAGGCGGGCATGACGGTGGTGCAAAACCGCTGTGCCATGGTGGATCATCGGGCCTTTGCATGATTTCGCTTGAAGAGGTGCGACAGGCTGGTGAGAGGGTGCGGCAGGTGGCCGTGGAGACCCCGTTTTCCTACGCCCCGAAGCTGAGCGAGACCACGGGGTATGAGGTCTACCTGAAAAAGGAGAACCTTCAAAATACCGGCTCTTTCAAGATTCGCGGCGCCTTTAACAAGATCGCCTCCCTCGATGAGGCGGAGCGGGCCAAAGGGGTGGTGGCCGCCAGCGCGGGCAACCACGCCCAGGGGGTGGCCCTGGGGGCGCGCCATTTTGGCGTGCCCGCCACCATTGTCATGCCCGAAACCACGCCGTTGACCAAGATTGACGGGGTGCGTTCCTACGGGGCCGAGGTGGTTTTGCACGGCACCAACTACGACGAAGCCTACGCCCACGCCGTCGAGTACGCCCAAAGCAGGGGGTTGGTTTTTGTCCACCCCTTTGCCGATGATTGCGTAATAGCCGGGCAGGGCAGTATTGCGCTGGAGATTTTGCAAAAGTGCGAGGCCCCCGACGCGGTGCTGGTGCCTGTCGGCGGCGGCGGGTTGATTAGCGGCGTGGCCCTGGCCATCAAGGCGCTCAGCCCCAAAACCAGGGTTATCGGGGTGGCGGCGGAGGGGGCGCCGGCCATGAAACTCTCTTTTGACGCCCGCAAGCCCATCGACACCACCGGCGTGCGCACCATTGCCGACGGCATCGCCGTGCGGGACACGTCGCCCGTGACGCTGGCGTATATTCTGCGTTATGTGGACGATATGGTGCTTGTCAGCGACGACGAGATCGCCAACGCCATTTTGTACCTGCTTGAGAAGCAGAAACTGGTGGTTGAGGGGGCGGGTGCCGTGGGTGTGGCGGCGCTGATTCACAAACGGGTCGATCTGCCCGAAGGGGCCAAAGTGGTCACCCTGCTAAGCGGCGGCAATATTGACGTGACGATGCTTTCGGTCATTATTGAAAAGGGGCTGGTGAAGTCCTACCGGAAAATGAAGCTGGTGGTGACGCTGGTGGATAAGCCCGGCAGTCTGATGCGCCTGACCGAGATTTTGAAAGAGGCGCAGGCCAATATCGTGCAGATCGGCTATGACCGCACTTCGTTGGATCTGAAATTCGGTGACGCCTATGTCTCTATTGCCGTCGAGACAAAAGGAAAGGCCCATCAGGAGACCATCAAGGAGCTACTGCGCCAAAACGGCTACCGGTTCGAGGAAGAGCATTAAACAGAAGAAAGAGGCCCCATGATTGTTGAGAAACGGATGCAGTTGGGTGGACCGCTAACGGGTGTCAAGGAATTGGACGAGGGGCGGATCGCCCTGCTGGACGCGCGTAACGCCGTGCGGTTTTTGTCGCTGGAGAATTTCAAGCTGGTCAGCGGCTTTAAAACCAACATCCGTCAAAACACCCACCTCTCCCAGGGGGCCGACACCTCCAAAGACGGCCGCTACGTCGCCTTCTCGGTTCAAAAAGAGGGGGCGGTGGTTTATAGCAGTGAAAAGAAGCGTCTGCTATATCACTTTAAGCGCCATGAAGGGGATGTGGAGAGCCTTCT
>JAMOMS010000069.1 GCA_027067015.1 Campylobacterales bacterium
AAGCTTCATGATCTCTTTTTCAAGTTTTTCTTTTTGTTTGTTTAACCGATTCAAAATGGGGGTGAGGTCAATATCGGCGGTGGAGATGTAGCTCTCTAAATGGTCGCTCACGTCCGTTACCGCTTTCTCGGGCTTGGCGTCGGTAAAGACCACCTCGTCCACCTTGGCCAGCTTTTCAATGTAGGGGCGCATCAGCGCCTCATCCAGCGGGGCTTCGATTTTGAGGTAAGCTTTTTCAATTCGCTGGTTGCCTTTGTCCACCAGCGTCTTACAGCGGCGGATGGAGACGATGGCTTCAATGGCCAGGGCGAAGTCCGCCATGATCTTTTCGTCTTTGGGGCCGCTTGCGGGATAGCGCTTGATCATGATCGACTCTTGCGCTTCCAGCGTACCGCCGCCCAGGCGCTGGTAGAGATACTCGGTAATGTAGGGCATGAAAGGGTGCAAAAGTTTCATCGACTCTTTGTAGATACTGCCAAGCTCCGCCACACTCTCTTTGCTCGCTTTGCTCAGCTCAATGCCCCAGTCGCAAAACTCGCCCCACAAGAAGCGATAGAGCGTTGTCGCCGCGTCGTTGAAGCGGTACTGCTCGATATAGTCGCGCGTCTCCTCCACGGCCATGTAGAAGCGGCTGAGCATATAGCGCCCAAGGGGGGTCGTGATCGCTTCGGGATTGAGGTCATCAAAACGCTCGGCGTTCATGAGCAGGTAGTTGGCGGCGTTGTAGAGCTTGTTGGTGAAGTTGCGGCTCTGCTCCAGCTTCTCCTCGCTGAGCTTGATATCGCGCCCCTGCACCGCCAGCACCGCCAGGGTAAAGCGCAGGGCGTCGGCGGAGTATTTGTCTATCATCGTGAGCGGGTCGATGACGTTGCCCTTGGATTTGCTCATCTTCTGCCCCTTTTCGTCTTTGACAAGGGCGTGCAGATAGATATGCGGGAAAGGCAGTTCACCCGTGAGGCGCTCACCCATCATCAGCATCCTGGCGACCCAGAAAAAGAGAATGTCAAACCCGGTAATAAGCAAAGAGTTGGGGTAAAAGGCCTTCATATCCTCCTCAAACCACTTCTCCCCTTTGAAAGCCTCGCCGTTGCCCCAGCCAAGGGTGCTAAAGGGCCAAAGACCGGAGCTAAACCAGGTATCAAGTACGTCGGGATCCTGGTGAATCTTGTCACTGCCGCACTTTTCGCACGTTTTTGGCGTCTCACCCTCAAAAGCCCACTGATGACCGCACGCGTCGCAGTACATCACCGGGATCTGGTGCCCCCACCAAAGCTGACGGCTGATACACCAGTCTCTAAGGTCTCGCATCCAGGCGTTGAAGCTGTTGATCCAGTGCTCGGGGAAAAAGCGTGCCTCACCGGCGTTGACCCGCTCGACGGCCCTGGCGGCAAACTCTTTTTTGACAAACCACTGTTTGGAGATGTAGGGCTCCACCACGTTTTTACAGCGGTAGCAATGTCCCACCTGGTGGCGGTGCTCTTCGATCTTCTCCAAAAAGCCCTCTTGATCAAGCTTTTGTACAATCGCCTCTCTTGCCTCCAGGCGTTCTTGCCCCTCAAATTCGCCGGCGTAGGCGTTAAGCATCCCTTTTTCGTCAAAGACGGTAATGAAATCGAGCCCGTGGCGCAAGCCTACTTCATAGTCGTTGGGATCATGGGCGGGGGTGACTTTGACCACGCCGGTTCCAAACTCTTTGTCGACGTGCTCGTCGGCAATGATGGGAATCTCCCTGCCGATCAGCGGCAGAAGGATCGTCTTGCCGATTAGGTTTTTGTAGCGCTCATCCTCGGGATGCACCATCACGGCGGTGTCGCCAAAGAAGGTCTCGGGCCGAGTGGTGGCGACCACCACGTGGCCGCTACCGTCACTTAGCGGATAGCGGATATGGTAGAGTTTGCCGTCATGCTCTTCGTATTCAACCTCAATGTCACTGAGCGCCCCGTCGTGGGTGCACCAGTTGATCATATAGTTACCCTGGACAATCCACCCCTCGTCGTACATGGTCTTAAAGGCTTTTTTAACGGCGTTGGCCAGCCCCTCGTCCATTGTGAAGCGCTCCCGGCTCCAGGCGGGCGAGACGCCAAGGCGGCGCAGTTGGGTGGTGATGGCGTTGCCGGAGTTCTCCTTTTGCTTCCACGCCAGCTTTAAAAAGGCTTCCCGGCCAATCTCTTCTTTGGTCTTGCCCTGCTCAAGTAGCTGTTTTTCCACAACATTCTGGGTGGCGATACCCGCGTGGTCGGTGCCAGGTTGCCAAAGGGTTTTATACCCGTCCATCCGCTTGTAGCGCACAATGATGTCTTGCAGGGTAAAGGTGAGCGCGTGGCCGATGTGCAGGTGGCCCGTGACATTGGGCGGGGGCATCATGATGCAAAAGGTCTTGCCCTCATCCTGTATGGCGGCGTTGCCGTCTACCTCAAAGTAGCCGCGGCTCTCCCATGTTTTGTAATAGTCGTTTTCGATCGCTTTGGGGTCGTAGTAGTTGCTTTTTTTCTCGCTCATAAACGCCTCTATGTAGGGTTGAAATAAACGCGATTATAGCCAAACGGTGATAAGAGAGGAATTAGAGGAAGAGGAGAGAGGGGCTCTCTCCTTACTTTTTCTTTTTGTTTTTGGTTGAGGCGGGTTTGCTCTTTTTCTTGTCGCCTTTTTTCTTGGGAAGGACAGTGTTTTTCTTTTTGGGTTTCAGGGCCTTGGCTTTTTGGTTTTTCTTCTTGTTTTTGGAGGCGCTTTTTTTGTTGCGTTTTTTCTTGTCGGCGCTTTTGATATCTTTGAGAATGTTGTTGGCGATGCTGGGGCCAATACCCGGCACTTTCATAAGGTCTTCTTTTGTTTTCAGCTTATGGGTTTTGCGAAATTTGATAATCGCTTCCGCCTTCTTCTCTCCCACGCCTTTAATGCCCATAAGCTCCGCTTTGGTGGCCTTTTGCGGATTGAGCGCAAACAGCAGGGAAGCGCCCAGTGTCAGCGCGAACACGACTCTTTTTATCATCTTGACTCCTTTGGTTTGATTGTTTTGCGGGTAATGGTATCAGGCGAACAATAATAAAAAACTGAGAAAAACAGATATTCAAGCGTATTGGCAAAATTGGTTAAAATAGCGATGAGGTGGGTATGATGAATATGGTTATGGGACTGGCTTTTGTTGTGATAGTCGCCTGGATATTTCGTATGGCATCAAGCGGGCAGGAAAAGAGAGAAGAGCCTCATGAAAACGACGAAGGCCTCGGTCCCGATGATGATGTGGAAGTGATGTACGACGAAGAGGCGTGGCTTTTTGATGATGATGAAAGGTTTGATTAAATTGATATGAGGCGATATGGGTATATAGTGTAGATACTCTAAAATGCTTAAAGTTCTGTGTATTTGGAGTTTGCTTTGGTTGCGGGAGAGGGATTTGAACCCCCGACCTTCGGGTTATGAGAACCGCTTGAACGCCCATATTTAGGGGCTTATCTAAAAAATGTCACCACGGCCACACCAAAGCAACTATATCCCGATA
>JAMOMS010000070.1 GCA_027067015.1 Campylobacterales bacterium
TATCAAAAGTCAGGTCGGTTTGGCGCAAAAAGTCTCTGGCATCACCCAAGACCACCTCCACGCGCTTTGCGTTTGCCTCGTACGGTTTGCCCGACGCCACCGTCTCGATCACCTCCCGATAAGGCGTGAGCGCCTCGGGGTAGGGAAAATCGGGCAATGAGCGCACCAGCGCCTCGTCAAACTCGGGGGCGTAGATCGCCACCTCACCCCGCCACGCTTTTTGATCCAAAAAGTAGAGGGTGCTCAACGTGTTGTAGCCCAAACCGAAACAGATATCCAAAATATTCAGTTTGGGTTTGAAAGGCGTAAGTGAAAAGGCGGGTTCTACGTGTTTTTTAAGCGACTCTTTAAGTGCCCCGTCACGGGTGGAGTGGTAGCACTCATCAAAATACCCGGAGCGGGCGGTGAAGGTGCCGTCGTCGGTTTGTACCAGCTTGGCGCCGCCCAGGGCCCGAATGGCGTTAGAATGAGGCTTCATGAAGCTCTTTGAATTTAAAACCTTCCATCACTTCCTCAATATCGGCCCCCTCGCGGGCCACCAGCACAAAGATGTTTTGTTCCATAAAGGGCCAGATGGGCTCACCCTGTTTGGCGACGATGGCATAGTCGATAAAGTCGTTAATCTCTTCCAGCTTATCGTAAAACTCAATATTCCTCATCTCGCCATCTTCAAAGACCACCAACCCCCACGCTTTGGCGCTCTCCATCGGCACCAACCGCGCCGTAAAAGGGTCTTTGCGATCCAAAGGCATGACAATCAGCATATCGCCCCCTCCAGCTTGGAAGGATCCAACGCCAGATCTTCGTTTTTCATCACGCCGATCCCTTTATCCAACACCCCTTTGGCAATACTTTGGGCTTCGGTGAGCGAATGCATCTTGCAGGTACCGCACTGGTAGATATTGAGTTCGGGAATATCCTTTTCGCTCTTGACGGCCAACACATCCCGCATGGCCGCCTCCCAGGCCTTGGCCACCCGTTTTTCGTCAGGCGTGCCGATAAGGCTCATATAAAATCCCGTCCGACATCCCATAGGCGAAATGTCAATAATCTCCACATCCTCGCCGTTAAGGTGTTCACGCATAAAACCGGCAAAGAGGTGTTCAAGGGTATGAATCCCCTTTTCGCCCATGATCTCTCGGTTGGGTTTACAAAAACGCAGATCAAAAACGGTAATGGTATCCCCGCCGGGAGTTGTCATGGTTTTGGCCTTGCGCACCGCGGGCGCGGGCATTTTGGTGTGATCGACCATAAAGCTTTCAAGCAGAGGCATGAAATATCCTTTTGAGTGAAAAGTGAATAGTGAAAAATTGAGGTGAACCGCTACGCGGACCACATTTAAAAGTGATTATACTAAAGTTTTCAGGGATTGGCTCGAAAGATTAGAGATTAAAATTCCAATAGGAGGGAGCGAATGCGACCTTCCGTCACTTTTCACTTTTCATTTTTAACTTTTCGCTGACGAAAGCCCCGAGCGGGGCTTTCGATTATACGCTTGCTTCCTCGCGGCGTTGCAGGTACTCCCAACGCGCGTCAACCATCTTCTGCCACTCATCGATCAGATACTCGTATTGGGGCTTGAAGAGGTGTTTGAAGCGGCCCTGGGCACCCAGATAATCACGTACCGGCACCTTGTTTTTGGGGCGGTAGGTGATGGTCAGCTTCGTGCCGTTTTCAATCTCGTAAAGCGGGAAGACCAGCGAATCGGTCGCCAGGTCGGAGATGGCGATGGTATCGTCGGGCGCGAACTTCCATTCGGTGGTACACGCGCTCATGGCGTTGATAAAGACCGGGCCTTCGGTCGCGAAGCCCTTTTGGATCTTCTTGACCATATCTTTCCACTTGTTGGGCGCCACCTGGGCCACATAGGGCGCGCCGTGGGCCGCCATGATACTGAGGATATCTTTTTTCATCATCTTCTCACCGTAGCTCACACGGCCCGCGGGCGTGGTAACGGTGCTGGCGCCGATGGGAGTGGAAGAGGAGCGCTGACCGCCGGTGTTGGCGTAGACTTCGTTATCCAGGCAGACATACATCATGTCGTGACCGCGCTCGAAACAGCCCGAAATCCACTGGAATCCGATATCGTACGTGGCGCCGTCACCGCCGAAAGCGACGAATTTGGGGCTTTTTCCTTCACAAGAAGCGGGCAGTTTGCCTTTGCGTTTGCGAGCTTTGTACATCGCTTCGGCACCGGCAATGGCGGTGGAGGCGTTCTCAAAACCAACATGTATCCAGCTGTTGTCCCATGAGGTGTAGGGGTAGACCGCCGTACACACCTCCAGACAACCGGTGGCCGCCGAAAGGATCAGCGGGTCGTTGGTGGCGTTGAGAATCTCACGCACGATAATAGAGTGGGCACAACCGGGGCAGAGCAGGTTGGCCCCCTCGAAACGGTCGGCCGAGGTGGAAAAATCTTTGAGGTTTTTGATCTTTTTCATTTCGCTCATCGTCTGGACTCCTTCTTAATAAAACGACAGTTTCGGTCCGCGAAGGCCGATAAACTGCTGTAGCGGCGTGGTGGGTTTGCCCGCTTCGGCGTTGGCCGCCAGCTCTTTGAACACCTCTTCGGCGTGCTCGACGGTAAAGTCCCGTCCGCCCAGGCCATAGATATAGTTGGTGATAACGGGGCGGTTTTGGCAATGGTAGAGCGATCCGGCCACTTCGTTGTAGAGCGCGCCCATGGCGCCGTTGGGGCTACTGCGATCCAGACAGGCGACCGCTTTGACGTTTTGAAGCGCCTCGATAATCTGCTCATGGGGCCAGGGGCGGAAGAGCCGGGGCGCGACGACGCCAGCTTTGATGCCCTGCTCCTTACGAAGCTTTTCGGCCACCATCTTGGCGGTCTCTACCGTCGTACCCAGGGCCACGATGGCCACGTCGGCGTCATCCATATTGTACTTCTCGACAATGTTGTATTTGCGGCCGGTCTTTTTCTCAAACGCCGCAAAGACCTCCTCAACTTTACCGAAGACCTTGGTCATCAGGTCGTGATGCTGGCGCGCCTTGTGCTCGAAGTGCCAATCTTCCTCGGTCTGTACGCCGTAGGTGACGGGGTTGGCCAGGTCAAGCATTGGGTTGACCATGGGATATTCGCCCACAAACTCATACGCCTCGTCATCGCTAAGCGGCCGCACGTTTTCGGCGGTATGGGAGGTAATAAACCCGTCCTGGTGGCTCATGACCGGCAGGCGGATCTCGGGATCCTCGCCGATTCTAAAGGCCATCAGCGTCATGTCGTAGGCTTCCTGGGCATTAAAAGCGTCCAGTTGGATCCAGCCGCTGTCACGTCCCATATACATATCGGAGTGGTCGCCGTTGACGTTGAGCGGCGCGGCCAGGGCACGGTTGACCACCACCAGTACGATGGGCAGGCGCATACCGCTGGCCTGATAGAGCACTTCGCTCATCAGGGCGAATCCCTGGGAGCTGGTGGCGGTGGCTACCCGACCGCCGGCGGCGGCGGCGCCCACACAACCGGACATC
>JAMOMS010000071.1 GCA_027067015.1 Campylobacterales bacterium
TTTTGGCCGGGTGGCGCCCAAAAGGGAGGCGACGGCCCAGATCGTGGCCAAAAGCGAAGGCATCGTGGCCGGAGAGCCCTACCTGGAGGCGCTGGCGAAGTTTTGTAACTTACGGCTTTATTGGTTCAAACGTGACGGTGACACTTTCGTTTCCGGCGATGTTTTGCTCAAAATCGACGGCATGGCCGCCGATCTGCTGGCGGCGGAGCGGACACTGCTGAATATGCTTCTGCACGCCAGCTCCATCGCCACCCAGGTGCGCCCCTACGTCAAGGCGCTGGAGGGAACGGGCGTATTACTGCTTGATACCCGTAAAACCCGTCCGATGCTTCGCAACTTTGAAAAGTACGCCGTGCGCATCGGCGGCGCGGTCAACCACCGCATGGGGCTGGATGACGCGCTGATGCTCAAAGATACCCATCTAAGTCTTATTGACGACCTAAAAGCTTTCATTCAAGAGGCCAGGCGCCAGATCCCCTTTACCACCAAAATCGAGATCGAGTGCGAGAGCGTGGAAGACGCCGTGCGGGCGATGCAGGCGGGGGCGGATATCGTGATGTGTGACAATATGGCACCCGAAGATATCGCCGAGGCGGTCAAAGCGCGCAACGCCGACTATCCGGGGGTTTTGCTGGAAGCCAGCGGCAACATTACGCTTGAGACCATCCGGCAGGTGGCGCGAACGGGTGTGGACGCTATTAGCTCCGGCGCCATTATCCACCAGTCGCGCTGGATCGATCTTTCGATGAAGATGGCGATGTAACGGACGGCGACCGTGGCCGACGATCAGGAAAAGACCGAGGAACCGACCGCCAAAAAGATCGAGGATGCCCGTAAAGAGGGGAATGTTCCCCGCAGTATGGACACATCTGGGTTTGTCACCCTGTTGGCGGCGGTGCTGGCTTTTGTGGCCCTTACCGGTTGGATCCTGGATCGGCTTGAGAGGCTGTACGCCTACTGTATCGCCTGGATCGGGACGGAGTTGACCCCCAGGGGATTACTGCAAATGACCATCCATATCATCACCGAGATTTTTTTGATGGTGCTTCCTTTGGCGCTTCCCGTGGCGGTGGCGGGGTTGTTGGCGGGGTGGATGCAGTTTGGTTTTCTCTTTACCACCAAGCCCCTGACACCCGATTTGAGCAAGATCGATCCCGTCAAGGGGATGAAGAATCTCTTTTCTGTTAAAAAATTGATCGAAGGGTTGAAGATCACCCTGAAAGTGGCGGCGGTTTTTGGGGTGGCCTTTAGCGTCTTTTTGCGTTTTATCCGGGAGTTGGCGGGTGTGGCTATGGCCCCGATAGGCGCGCAACTTCTGTGGTTGAGCGAACGGGCGATGATTCTGGCGGCGGTGATGCTGGTGTTACTGCTTGTTTTGGCGCTGATCGATCTGCTTTTTGTGCGCTATAACTACTTTAAGGAACTGCGCATGAGCAAGCAGGAGATCAAGGATGAGCTCAAGCAGTTGGAGGGAAACCCGGAAATCAGGGCCAAAATTCGCCAGATTCAGGCCGAGATGGCCCGCAAACGGATGCTTGCGGAGGTGCCCAAGGCCGATGTGGTCATTACCAACCCTACCCACTACGCCGTGGCTTTGAAATATAATGAAAAAGAGCGGCGTGCCCCGCGTGTCGTGGCCAAGGGGGCCGATCTGATTGCCCTGAAAATACGGGAGATTGCCAGGGAACACGGGGTGCAGATTGTCGAAAACCCGCCTCTGGCCAGAGAGTTGTACAAACAGGTGGAGGTTGAGAGCGAGATTCCCGAGCGCTTCTATCAGGCGGTGGCGGAGGTGTTGGCCTTTGTTTACAAAAGCAAAAGAGGCAGATAAGGAGAGAATAGGATACAATGGCGCCGATGGAATGGGATGGTGTGATCGCGCGTATCAAAGCCGCCACGCACGTGGCTATTACCGGCCATGTCGACCCCGACGCTGACGCCGTGGGTTCGGCTTTAGGCCTCTATTGGGCCCTGAAAGAGGCGGGGATTCGGGTCGATACGGTTTTTACTTCGCCGCTTCCGACGGAGTTGTCCAAACTGCCGGGTTTTGTTAAAATTCGTAAGAACGTGCCAAAAAGTGTCGATTTGTTGATCAGTGTCGATTGCGGCAGTGCTGACAGGCTGGATGTGTCGTTACCCGACGGCGCGGAGTTGATTAACATCGATCACCATCAAAGCAACGAGCGATTTGGGCGATGGAACCTGGTAGACCCGTACGCGGTGTGTGCCGCGGAGGTGGCCTACCGACTGATCCGGAAGGCCGGCTGGCCCGTCAACAGTGCCTCTGCCCAGTCGTTTTATACGGCTTTGGCGAGCGACAGCGGATTTTTCGGTTTTGAGGGGGTGAACGCCACGACCTTTGAGTGGGCGGGCCGGTTGATCGCCCTGGGGGCCGACCCGGTGATGACGGCCGGTATGTTAAGAGAGAACCG
>JAMOMS010000072.1 GCA_027067015.1 Campylobacterales bacterium
AACCGTCTCCAACATTCCCGACGTAGCCGACATTCGCACCCTTTTAAAGCTCTTTGGCAAGCTGGGCAGTCGGTTTGATTTTGAAAACGGCACTCTGCGTATTGACAACAGCGCGCTTTCCAGCACCACCGCCACGTATGATATTGTCAAAACCATGCGCGCCTCTATTTTGGTACTCGGCCCCCTGCTGGCGCGCTTTGGTCGCTGTGAGGTGAGCCTGCCGGGCGGATGCGCCATCGGCCAGCGCCCTATTGACCTGCACCTCAAAGCCCTGGAACAGATGGGCGCGACCATTGAGATCAAAAACGGCTACGTGGTGGCCACCGCGCCTGACGGATTAAAAGGCGCGCGCATTATTTTTGACAAAATCACCGTCACCGGCAGTGAAAACATTATTATGGCCGCCGCCCTGGCCAAAGGCAAAACCGAAATCATCAACGCCGCCAGGGAACCGGAGGTTGTGCAGTTGTGCGAAGAGCTTCAAAAAGCGGGGGTAGAGATAGAAGGCATCGGTACGGATGAGTTGACCGTTTACGGAACCGACCGCCAGCCGGTCTGCCTGCGTGATTTTGCCGTCATTCCCGACCGCATTGAGGCGGGCACCTACCTGTGCGCCTCAGCCATTACCTACGGCTCCATTACCCTAAAAAACGTCCGTCCCGACCATCTTGACGCCGTCACCGCCAAGCTTCAGGAAGCGGGTTGTCGCATTGAGAGTGACGCAAATACCCTTACCCTGCATCCCGCTGTCAGGTTGCGCGCGTTTGAGATTTCCACCGCGGAATACCCGGGATTCCCGACCGATATGCAGGCGCAGTTTATGGCGTTGGCGACACAGGCGGAAGGGGTAAGCATTATTGAAGAGCGGCTCTTTGAGAACCGTTTTATGCACGTAAGTGAACTGCAAAGGCTGGGGGCCAGCATTCATCTCAAAGGCAACACCGCCACCCTCCACGGCCCCATTCAGCTTCTTGGCGCCGACGTGATGGCTACCGACCTTCGGGCCAGTAGCGCCCTGGTGCTGGCGGGACTGACAGCCAGCGGCGTTACCAATGTCCACCGCATCTACCACCTTGACCGGGGCTACGAGAACCTCCACGGCAAACTGGCCGCGCTGGGAGCGAAAATTGAGAGGCTTAAAGAGTAGCCCCCTACTCCTCGAAAATAATAATCTCGTAATTGTTCTTGGTCACAATGGCTTTGTGACTGGGGATGGTGGCATGGGTATTGGCTTTCTCCAACTCTTGCCGTAGTGAATCAATCTCGCTTTGCATGGCGTCGATCTGCTCTTTAAGGCGCAAAATAATATCTACCCCCGCCAGGTTGACCCCAAGTTCCCTTGTCAGGCGCAAAATCATCTTGATACGGTCAATATCGCGCTGGGAGTAAAGGCGCATACGCCCCTGGGTGCGGGAGGGTTCAATCAGCCCTTCCCGCTCGTACTGGCGCAGGGTCTGGGGGTGGATATTCAAAACCTTAGCCACCACGCTGATCAGATAGACCGGTTCATCATAACTGTGCATCATTCACCTCCGGGGAGTTTTTCTTCCATCATTTTGGCCAATTCGGGATCAAGCTCTTCGACCTTGGGCAACACCACGTCGGCCACCAGGTAAAGGTCGCCTTTTGTCTTGGTTTTTCTATTCATCACGCCCAGCCCCTTGACCCTGAACTTCTGGCCGTTTTTGGTGTTTTTGGGAACTTTGAGAGTAATCTCCTTCTCCAGCGTCGGCACCTTGACCTTCCCGCCAAACAGCGCGGTTTTGAGGGGAATCTCGATGGTTTTGTAAAGGTTGTCTCCCTCTCTGGTATACTCGGGGCTTGGCGCCACCTCCACTTTCAAAAGCAGGTCGCCCCGGCGCCCCTGGTAACTCTTGCCCTTGCCGCGGATGCGCAGGGTCTCGCCGCTTTTGACACCGGCTGGAATGCGGATGTCAAAGTGCTCGCCGTTAAGATCAATGCCGTGGGTACCGCCCAACACCGCCGTATTGAAGGGAATGGTGATGCGGGCGTTGATGTCCAGGTCGGGCATACCGCCCATGTCAAAGCCCCCAAAGCCCCCAAACCCGCCGGAAGAAAAGCCGCCAAATCCCCCCGACGCAGAGCCGAAACCTCCGCCGCCGAAGATATTGCGCAAGATCTCTTCCAGATCGACGTTGGTACCCTGCCCTCTGGCAAAATCGTGAAAACTCTGCCCGCCGAACATCTGGTCGCCGAACTGGTCGTACTGTCTCTTCTTTTCAGGATCGCTCAACACCTCATAGGCGGCGTTGATCTCCTTGAACTTCTCTTCGGCACCCGGCTCTTTGTTGATATCCGGGTGATATTTGCGGGCCAGCTTTCTGTAAGCCCGTTTGATCTCTTCGGGGCTCGCGTTTTCGCTCACCCCCAACGTTTCATAAAGGCTCTTGCTCATGCCTTACTCCTTCTTGAATAACTCATCCTGTTTTTAAACCGAATTCTATCATATAAGTTTAGTCTATGTCAATCAACTTTTGGACGACAAAGATGATTGCGTAAATATTTGTTTTTTTGATAAAATTTGTTGAATCCTCTTTCAAAAGGAGTTCATATGCCCTTTATTAAAGCCTTTGACAACGGTCACGACGAACCGGTTGAATCGTCCACGGACGATTCAACCGAGCCATCTAGCCCCTCCGCTCACACCGCGAAAGTGGATCATGCCGACACCGCCGACGCACTGACAAGCGCGTCCCAAACGCTTTTGCAAGCTACCGAAGAGGGATTAAGCGCCATTGAAGAGCTTAAGTCATCCATGGAGAGTATCGCGGCCGCGGCGGAAGAGAGCGCAGGAGCGGCCGAGGAGAGTCTAAGCGCGGTGAATACCGTCAAGCAAAACGCCGGCCAAATTCTTTCCAAATCCAAACGCTCCGCCGCCGCTATCCATACCCTTGAAAACGCCATTACCCTCTCCGCTCAAAAGGTGACGGATACCTCGGAGAACATGATGAAGATTGCCCGCAGTGCCCAGGGCGTCTTTGAAGCGGGTGAACGATTAAACGCCGCCGGGGAAGAGATTACCCAAGCGGTTGAGCTCATTACCAAACTGGCCAAACGCACGTCATTGCTGGCACTCAACGCCGCCATAGAAGCCACGCGTGCCGAAGAGAGCGGCAAAAGTTTTTCGGTGATGGCCAAGGAGATACGCGCGCTCTCATCCAAATCCAATCTTTACGCCGGACAGATCGGTGAAGTGATCAGCACCATTACCCAGCATCTTCATCAAATACGCCAAACCATTGTCCAAACCAAAAAAAGTGTCGAAGAGACCTCAACGGAAGCGACCGATAACGCCGAGGCCATGAAAGAGATTGTCAAACAGCTTCTTGCGATTGTCGAAGAGGTGAACCGTTCAGTCGAGGAGTTTCATGCGCTGGATGAAGAGATTTATAAAATGCAACAGGCGTCCGAAACCATCGCCAGCGCTTCAGAAGA
>JAMOMS010000073.1 GCA_027067015.1 Campylobacterales bacterium
TCCCCTCTTTGGCGAAAGGCTCAATATGAATGTCGGTGGCCCCTTTTTTCACGGCTTGCAAAAACAACGAGTTGACATAACGGATTACCGGCGCCGACTCCTCTCCCGAAAGCAGGTCGCCGTTTTGCAAAATCTCGTCAATACGCTCCTCATCCTCATACCCCTCAATCCCGCCGATCTGCTCGCCGCTCTCAAGCTCTTTGAAAGCTCTTTGAAGCGCCTCGTACGCCTCTTCGTCAAGTCGTAAAAGCGGCAGGGGTTCCGGCAGACGGGCATAAGCGTTTAAAGCCGACGGATCGGGGTTTTCCCGGATACAGGCATGGGGTTTTCCCTCATAAAGGGTAAAGAGCAGACCGTTTTGCAAAAAAAAGTCGATACCCTCCAACTCCCGCCAGGGTATGGGATTTTGGAACGCGTCACCCTTTATAACGCGAGGCTCAAGGGCGCGGACGGGCATCTTTTTTCCCCTCTTTTTCAGGCAGTAATCTCTTTTGCAATATCTCGGCCAACTGCGCTTTTAACTTCTCCGACTCGGCGATCTTGGCCTGGATCTGCGCCAGCGACTGACTGTTTTTGACAATATAGGGCGTAAGGATAATAATGACATTGACCTGGTCTTTGACATCGTTTTTGGAGCGAAAAAGCGTTCCTAAAATGGGAATATCGCCCAAAATAGGCACCCGATTCTCCCCTTTGGAGTAGTAATCTTTGAGCAGGCCGCCGATAATCACGTTCTCGCCGTCTCGGGCAATGGCCACCGTCTGCACCTCCCGCTTGAAGGTAGTGGGACGGTCGGCTTCGGTGGTATTGGCCTGGTCAATATCCTCCAGCTTGGTTTTGACTTCCAGCAACACCTTGTTGTCGTTGGCGATCTGCGGCTTGACCTCCAGGGTCAGGCCGATATCCTCCCGGCTGTAGGTGTTACGGGCCAGGTCGGTGGTCTGGTTGCCCTGAACGGTACTGGTGAGAATGGAGATGGTCTTGCCGATATAGACGGAGGATTTTTTGTTGTTGATACAAAGAATGTTGGGTTCACTCACCACATTCACCGCACCGTTTTGCTGAAGCAGATCGATAATGGCCCCCACCGCTGTATTGGCGTCAATATTATCCATATTGACAAGTCCCTGGAGCAGGGCGGGAAATTTGAAGACGTCGGTACCGGTATTGAGCTGGCCCGTCACCAGGGCATTACCACTCAAACCGCCCGCCAGCGCACCCCAACGAATACCCAGGTTCTCGACTTTGCGCTGACTGATCTCGTAGATATGGGCTTTAATATAGACCTGTTGTTGCTCAATATCAAGCTTTTTGATCACCTTCTCAATCAGCTTTACCGCCTCGGGGGTGCCGGTGATGGCGATGGCGTTGATATCTTCCTTGGCCTCAAACGACACCTGTGAGCGGGTCTGCTCGTCAAAACTTTTGAGCAGACCCTTTAAAATGCCCACTGTCGCCTTGGCCTCGGCGTTATTGAGGAATATGACATCGCTGGTAATCTTCTTGGGAACGCTTTTGGCGTCATAGTCACGGATAATCTTCTCGACTTTGTCGGCGTCGGCGTAGTCGGCAATCACGATCAACCCGTTGCTTTTGGTATCGGCTTTAAGCGTAACCGGATAGCGTAATGAGGAGGCTACCGCTTTAAACACGGGCATCAGATCGTTAACCGCCGCCTTGGCGTCGGCATGCTCCAGGGTGACAAACCAGACACTCTTTTTGGCCGGCCGGTCGATTTTGGAGAGCATCAGGGCAAACTGCTCTACCCGCTCGGGATAGTCGGTGACAATAATCACTTTCTGGCTGTTGTCAAAGGTAACCGACGCGAACTGACTAAGCAGATAGCGAAGTTTCTGTACGGCGTTACTGGGTTCAATATACCCCGGATGAAAAAGCCGTGTCACCATACCCGCTTCCGCCGATTTGGTCGTGGCCATTTTTCTGGCGTTGGCGGCACGGGTGACCATGAGGTAACCGCCGCTCTCATCTTTGACAAGGGTATACCCTTTGGTCTGAAGAATCTTTCTTAAAAGCGAGAGAAGCTGGGATTTTTCTATCGGTTTTTCAGAGACAAAATTGACCGTACCGGTGATCTTTTCGGTCATTAAAATATTGTGCCCCGTCTCTTTGGCCACAAAGCGGATCACATCCTCAACGGGTGTGTCGGAAAAGTTGATTGTCAGTTTCTCGCCGGCCCACGCCGATACCAGCCATACCGCCAACAACAGATTAATAAACCTCATAACGCAACACCTTTTTCTTTTTGTTTCGTATCACCGTCAACTCCAACGCGCTTAAATCGGAAAGTTTACCAAAATAGGCCATGGCGTCATTCTCGCTTTTGAGCGCTTTACCGTCAACGGCGACAATCACGTCCCGCGTGCGAAGACCGATCTTCTCAAAAACCGATCCCCGCGCCACCCGTGTCACCAGAAAACCTTCCAGTTTCTTACCTTTGCGAAGCGGCATAATGGAGATGCGTTTGAAAATTTTTTTCAAATCGTGCATCTGTCCAAGAAGCTCTTTGGGCAGATAGACGGTCTGGCCCTCTTTTTGAATCTGATCCCCGTAACGTTTCTCGATACTCTCAGACTCTCTTTTTCGAGGCGTCAATACCGCCCGCCCCGCCATACCGGAGTCTTTCTTCAAATGGAGCACAAAAGTTTCACCCCTCTTTTTAAAAAGCGCCCGATCCACATCCACCCTCTCCAGTCGATACCCCTCAAGCGTCTCACCTTGTCGAATAAGCTTGGCCTTCCCTCCCGCTTTTGCTACCATGGCCATACCGTCCCTTCCGACAGCGGTCATAAGAAGCTTATATCCTGCCATCGTCTTTATCTCTTTGGAGGCAACCGGTTTGGCATTGGAGGGAACGCTTTGGTCCCATGTTGACAAATGGAAAAAGAGAGGTTTGGCCCTGCGCAATCCGTCACATACCGACACAGGCGGTATCGGAGGCAAAAACAGGCCTGCCAACTGAGCCAACGCTTTGGCCAAAGCTATCGTCATGACCAAAAGGAGTACAAGCCTTTGAAAAGAGGCGCTAAAAAGCACTCTCATACCGATACCTTTTCCCGTCAAATCGCATCCATTGACGCAACTCTTTTTCTCTTTGAAGACGCGGTGAAGGCGTTACCGTCAAGATCACGCGCCGACGCCACCAATCTAACCGCCCTGTCAATTCCCCAAAACTTCCAACCGCTTCAATACGCCCGCTATACGGATTAAAATAGCCCTCTTTCAGACGATAATCAAAAGCCTCCTTGAGCATATTAAGAGGCTTTAAACGGTAGAGTAAAACCCCCTTTAAACCGATTCGCAACGTCGCGACTTGCGCCACAGGCATACCGCCCACGGCAACCTGAACCCCTTTTAACTCACATCCCAACATATCACACGCACGACTTTGAGAACACAAAGATATATGTTGCTTTTGCATCTGTGACAAAAAGAGGTTGAGTAGACGCTCCTTCGGGAAAAAAAGAACCGCCAAACCCGAAAAAAAGATCGCAAGAGCCAACCATCCGCCCCATTTTCTTAAAACCGTCACGGATGCACCTCCAACACGATCCAAACCGACCCTTTTTTTTGCGAAATCTCCACTTTTTTCAGCACGGGGCCTTCCATAAAAAGACGTTTCAAAAACCCCTCCGCCACATCCGGACGCACCAAAGCCTCCAAACGCCAAACACCGCCCTCGTGTCGGGTCTTTACCTCCGCACCGCGCCTGCGTATATATTCAACAAGCCGTTTGCGGGCTACTTTTTGGGCCGAAGGAGAATAACGCGCGCGAAGCTGTTTATAGCGGTGCACCAGAGCCGCTCTTTCGGCTGTTTCAGCCGCCAGCTTTTTGTTGGAAGTGTTCAACCACCATGCCGACGCCCCCCACAGGAGCACAACGGCTATGAGTACTCCCCACCAACGCGCACTATTCAACATCACACCCTTTCGGCGTACAGATTATGTGTTTTACGCCCCTCTTTTTTAACGCTTTTGCCAACGCTTCGCCCATGGCTTGCAAACGACCGGCCACTTTTTCATACCGGTTGACCATGGCCCGCATCTCATAGGCGGTCTTATCCATCTTAAGCGAAGCAAGGCGCGCCTGCCACGCTCTTTTCTCCTGCCACGCCGAGCCGATATCCAGCAACGCCGCCACAGCCACCGTGACCGTCGCCGCTTTCAACCACCCTAAAACCTCGCCGCTCTCCGTACTTTTTTGCTTTAAAAGCGGCTCAGGCAACATACAGGTCGCAAAAGAGAGAGCCTTCTCACTCCCCTCCGCCGGCACCTCCAACACAATGCCGTTTAATACCGTCGCCGTCCGGCCGTTTGTGAGTGAAAAAGGGGTACAGTGCGCCAACTGCTGTAAAAACCAGACCGGCTCTTTCTCCAACCCCTCCTGGCGCAAACGCCGGCGCAGGGCTTCGGCGTCATAGGCAAAACAGTCATAGCCGCCTTCTCGCTTTTGCACCACAATGTCACGGTAGTTTTTGGGTCTTGGTTTTAGCAACGCGTCGGCCATCGCCCTGGCACGCCGTTGCGACACCTTTTTCAAAGGGGCAAACGCATACCAGTAAAGTGAGGGCGCCAGCACCGCGCCCTCACCTTTTTCATCCAATACCGTCGTCTCGCGTTCTTTTATATAAAGCCTGGGCAATCAGTTCCTTTAATCAAAAACGTGGGATATTTTATCATACCTTCTAAAATCTATTTCGTTATTGCCTATCTATTTACTATTTTTATTTTTTCATGAAATAAAAAAAACCGGCCCGCGCACGAACCGGTTGAAACCACAAAAAAGTAACTGCTGTTACGGGTTAATAACAAGCGCATTCAACTGCCACAAGCCGCCCAAACTACTATGGGTACGTATAATGACCGCCGTAATTGTTTTTGATTGCTCGGGATTGGTAAAATAGTGAGTCTTGGCTACATCATCACCTGATGAAACCACGTCAGTCGCCACGGTAATTTCACTGCCGTCTGAAGCTTTCAGATAAAAGTCAAAAAGTCCGTCATCACCGTCATACTCCTCAAACTCTATATCTTTAACTTGTGTCGGTGTCGATAAATTAAAAGTATATTCCGGTTGCGTGTGATGATACACATCATACGGACTTAAATCCAAAGACTGTTTGATCCTCGGCAGAGGAAGCGTTGCCGTCGTCATCATCTGATGCAATACTCCCGCCTCCGTTTCTGCCACCGCTTTGATGATATAGGATTTTTGATAGTACAGATCATCAAACAGATGCTGGAAGAACTCGATTTTCGTTGTAGCCGGATCATACTCTTTTGAATATTGTCCAATAACCCTTAGCTCGTTTTTCTCATAAAACTTGTAAGCGTCAATACAGTAGAGCGTGATCTTCTTAATACCGGACGGGCTCTCCACCCTTGTTTCGGCCAGAATAGACGTAGGTGTTCTTTTTTTATAATAAACACTTATTTTTCCATCTTCAACCTCTTCTCCAGTTTGCACAGGGCCAGTAGAACTGTTTTGTTCCAATCCCATCTCTGTTGCAGTAGTTTTCTCCGTACCTCCACCACCGCATCCAACCAGCCCGATCAAGCAAGCCAGAGTAATTCCCGCCATACGAAAATTCATATGTTCTCCCTTTATTTAATTTCATTTATAAACCATATCCTTTCACATCATTGTTTAAACTTTTATAAATTTTATCGATATTTTTTAGTCCCAAGACTACTTATTTTATTAAGCTCACAATATGTCACCTTTTGTCTATTTTCACTTATGATAAAATTTCAATCAAAAAGGACGGCAATGTTTAAATGGCAGAGGAGACGGAAGGGGTTTTCACTCCTCGAACTGATGATCGTTATTGTCATTTTGGGCCTCTTAAGCGCCCTGGTTCTTCCCAATCTGCTGGGCAAGGCGGAGCAGGCCAAGAGCAAACTGGTCTGTATCCAGATGCAACAGATCGCCGAAGCGCTCAAGTCGTTTCGCTTCGACAACGGCCAATACCCTACCACAGAAGAGGGGTTGGCGGCGCTATTGCACAATCCCGATCCCGAAAAATATACCAACTATGCCGACGGCGGCTACCTGGAAGATAAAAAACTCCCCAAAGATCCATGGAAACACCCCTACGTTTACGTCAATGACGACGGCGACATCAACCTCATCAGCCTCGGCGCCGACGGCAAAGAGGGGGGCGAAGGCGGTGCCGCGGATATAACGCTTAAATCGTGCAAAGCCAAATAGTCTTTTTTAAACGCCAAGCCTTTACCCTTTTAGAACTCCTGTTGGTCGTTCTCATCATGGGGCTGGCTTACGCCGTTTTATTCAACACCTCTATTTTTCGCTTAAAGCCCCAAAAGGATCAGGTGAGATTTTCCATAGATAACCCCCTGGCCTTTTTCAAAACGCTTCCGGGTTACAAAGAGGCCCGCTTTGAGCTTTACCGTCTAGAAAACGGCAAATCTTTGCTTCTTCGTGACGGGGAGCCCATCCCTTTTGACTATACACTGCCTCGTGCTGTCGCTTACGTTTTACAACCCAATGAAAATCTCTACCCGCTTACCTCCTTTTCATTGCGCGTAGGCGCGAAAACCTATCGTCCCCTTTACGGACTGGTTTGCACACAAGAAGGATATATGCAACCCGCGCTTCTTGAGACTCCAAAAGGGTGGCTTTATATACACCCTTTTCGCCCAACCCGCC
>JAMOMS010000074.1 GCA_027067015.1 Campylobacterales bacterium
GTCAATAGTGCCGCGTTGATCTCGGCGATCCATCAATCTTCCTATTTACCTTCCGAGGCGGGTTATGCCAGATAAAAAAGCGTTTACCCTCATGGAAGTGCTCATCGCCATTTTGCTCTTTTTTAGCGCCTCTTTCGCCTTGATAAAAGTACAGCAATCGATCATGGCGCATCTTCAAAAAGCACGCAAGCAATCAACCCTTCTCCCACTGGCCACCCCTTTGCTCACCCTGCCCGTTGACGCTTTACGGGCAAAAGAGGAGCCTTTATATCGGTATGTCCGTTTCCCCAAACTGCGCGATGATGAAATTTTTTTTCTCAAACAGACCCGTTTAAAAGCTTCTCGGGCCAAACCAAAACGCGAAACCCTGTTTGAGACACTCAAATACAACGTTTGGCCCGTTACCGTTACCCGAAAAAATGCGGGAATACGTTTTATAAGGATAACACCGTGAAACGGGGCTTTACCCTACTGGAGATGGTCATCGCCGTGATGTTAACCGCTCTACTCATGGGGGCCATGTACGGCTTGCTCAACACCTTACGCTCTCATTATCGTCACTATAGTGACGGCTTAAACAATCAAACCGCAACAGCAGACATTTATACCCTCCTAACCCGAGACCTCGCCCAGATTCGCGCCAAACCCCAAACCGTTCATGAAGCCGGTTACGATCGTTTCGGTTTTCAAACAGATCACTCGATTTACGGGATTCCCCGTCCGTGGGTCTACTATTTTATCAGTCGCAAAGAGCGGGCACTTGTTCGAATAGAGGCCGTCGCGCCTATGCCTTTTTCATCCGCCAAAATGGACGCCTATCCCACTTTTTTTACCGACGTATTGGCTACCGAATGTGATTCACTCCGCATCGGAGAAGAGTATGATCGCTTTCACATTTTTGTGCGTTGTCGACATATCGATCCCATCCTTGTATCCATTATTAAAGGCATCCAGTGAAACGCCGCGGCATTATTTTGTTTATCACGCTGGCCGTTATCCTTCTTATGGGGGCAACGGTCATGCTGATACTGCAAGCGCAACAACGTTTCCAAGAAACCCTAAACAAAGAGACCGCTCTGACGCAAGGTATGCTTTTTGTCAATGATATGAGCGAATATCTTATTGCCAATCCGCTCACCCCTCAGGAGATCTTTGCCGGCTCGGAAATTCCCGTTACCATGGCGCTTCAGAATATTGAGGGAACCGTTACCCTCTCCTCCGCCCAAAACAGGCTGAACATCAACGCCTATCTCAAAGCGCTTCAACACGATCAATCCGCTTACGATGCCATGAACGGCTGGTTACGTCAACAAGGTTATAAATCACCGTCCCTTTTACTTGCGATTTTACTGGATACAATCGACAACGACGATCAAGAACGCATAAGCGGCAGTGAGATTAGACTACGCGATCCCCGATACCAAAACGGCGCCATCTACCCCAAACGCTCTCTTCCCACAATCATACGTGTTTATCGACGCCTTTCAGGTGATCAAAACGCCACACTCACCCCCTTTTTACGTACATTCGGCTTTGAAAAAAGCCCTTTTGATCTAAACTACGCAACTTTTGAGCAGTTACGGCTCCTCTATCCCGACTTTCCCACCCATATCCTTACACAAATCTCAGCGCATGACTCCTATTATGAAAGCGTCAATGACCTGCCCGTTCCCTATACGTATAGAAGGCGTATCTTAACCCCGCGTTGGGGCATAACCCCAACACTCAAGTCAAACATCCTGCAAGCCGTTGTCGATTACACGTATAATCGTACTTGGCAAGGACGGCTATCCTTTTGCGTCACCTTGGGCAAAAAACCCCATATCAGCCATATCACCCTTTCACCTTTGCGCCGTATAACCACAGGAGAAGAGCATGAAAACCGATCCCGTTAAACCCCTGCTTTGGCTCTTTGTTCTCTCACTCTGCGCCATGGCCCTGTTTCGGCTCTATTTTTACTTTCACTTTCTGCCCTCAAACGCCGATCCGGTCAGACTTCAGGATCTTTTGGCCATGCTCTTTTTCGGCCTGCGTCTGGATATGTCGGCGCTGGGGTATCTCTTTTTGCCGCCGCTTCTTGGACTCCTGATCGGGGCCTTTTGGCCCAAACTGCCCTGCTCGACAATCTTTCGGTACTACTTTTTTGGCGTCTTGCTCTTTTTGATTGCCGTGCTTTTTGGGGATATGGCCTACTACTCGTTTTTCGGCGAGCACATGACGCTGATGATTTTTGGAATCTTTGACGACGACACCCGAGCGCTCTGGGCCATCGCCCAAAAAAACTACAACCTCACGGCACTCTTGATCGGCGCGCTCTTGACGGCCCTTTTGCTTTGGCTGGGGCTTGGCCGTCTCTTTCGCGCCCCCCTCAAGCCCGCCAAAGGACGCTATCTGGCTATGGTTGCCCTGCTTATCATACTGGATCTGCTGGCCATTCGGGGAAGTTTTGGTAAATATCCCGTCTACCGCTGGAGCGAGGATGTGGTGGCCGACCGCTACGCCAACCAGGTGGCCAAAAGCCCCTTTTACGCCTTTGTGCGGGCCGTCAAACAGTACACAAAGAGCAAATCGGGCCATGCCGATTACGCCAAACGGGTCGGCTGGCACGGCACGACCGCCACAGCCTACGCCGCGGTAGCCGAGCGCCCCTGCCCCAAAGCGGATCTCGCCTGCCTGCGCCGCGTCACCCCTCCCAACCCTGCCGCGAAGCGTCTGCGTCCCCATGTGGTGGTGATCATGGCCGAAAGCTTCGGTTTGCCTATTTTGCGTTACCAAAGCCCAGATTTTGACATCATGGGCCGGCTCAAACCCCACTTTGAAAAAGACATTCTCTTTACCCGCTTCATCTCCACAGCCAACGGCACCATCGCCTCCATGGAGCCCACCCTGCTCAACCTCACCGCTCTGCCCGGCTCCACCCCCTACGCCCAGGGCCCCTGCCAGACCCGCACCTTCCCTACCGCCGCCGCAAGCGTTTATCAAAAAGCGGGGTATGAGACCACCTTTCTCTACGGCGGGGATCTGTCGTGGCGAAACGTGGGCAACTTCTTTGCCAAACAGGGTTTCGAGCATGTCGAGGGCAAGGCCAAAATCGGCGCCGCGCTGCGCCTTGGCCCCAAAGATTACCACGACTGGGGGGTGTACGACCAGTTTCTTTATCGCTACATCCTGCACAAGCTCCAAAGGGCCGAAAAACCCCAGTTTATCTTTGTCATGACCACCAACAACCACCCCCCTTATGAACTGATAAAGGGGTACCGCTCCCGCATCAAAGCCCTGCCTGAATCCCTCAAAAACCACCTCCATTGCGATACGACGCTGGCACTCAAGCGCTTCCGCGACTACGGCTACGCTCTTGATAGCCTGGGCGGATTCCTCAGCGATCTTAAAGCCTCCCCTTTGGCCCAAAAAACGGTCGTTGCCGTCACCGCCGACAATAATACGGTCGAAGGGATCATGCGCTATGACAACTTTTTGGAAACCTCCAAAAAGATTCCTTTCTATCTCTACCTGCCCGCTTCGCTTCGCCCCGCACAGATCGATACGACCGTACCCGGATCGCACAAAGATCTCTTTGCCACCCTCTATCGCCTCACCCTCTCCCAAACGCCTTACTACAGCGTGGGCCGCGACCTGCTCGATCCCAAAACGCTTCATTGCGGCTTAAATATCAGCGGCATTATCCTCTCGCCCGACGGGGCATTTGAAAACGGCAAAGCCCGCACCCCGCTTCAAAAACGGTGCCAAGAGTACTACCGAGCCGCCGTGGCGGTGAGCGCGGATATCGCCCAAAGGGTGCGCAAGGGGGAGTTTGGCTATAATACCCCCTAAAAAAAGGTCGCCATGCGCGTCGCTCTGGTCCGCCTTACCGCCATGGGAGATGTGATCCACACCCTGGCCGCCGTGCAGTTTGTCAAAGCCCGCTTTCCCCACCTGCACCTTAGCTGGTTTGTCGAAGAGAAGTTTGCCGCCGTGCTGGCGAACAACCCCGATGTGGATGCCGTCATCCCCCTTCGGCTTCACGATCTAAAAAAACGCCCCTCCCCCACCCTCTTGAGGGCCAATCTCAAAAAAGTGCGTCAGGCCGGGCCGTTTGATCTGGTGATCGACGCGCAGGGACTGATGAAATCGGCGGCGGTCGCCCGGGCCGCGGGCAACACCGTCGCGGGACTGGATGCCGCCTCCATCAAAGAAAAGCCGGCCACCCTGCTCTATCGCCACCGCTACCGCATCGACTGCGCCGAAATCGCCCCCATGCGTTTTGCCGGCCTCATCGCCAAGGCGCTGGGTATGCGGATCGAAAAGCGGACGATGGCCCAAAAGGCCCCCTACCTCTATTGGGATGAGCGCCGTATCGACCCGACACTACATGACGCCCTCCGGGGCGACGGGCCGTTGGTGCTGATCGTCGTGGGCGCCTCCAACGCCTCCAAAACCTACCCGGCCGAGCGGTGGATCGAGGTGGTGCAAAAGCTGAAAGAGTGCCGCATCAAACTCATAGCCGGCTCAGCCAAAGAGCGCGAGAGCGCCCAAACCATCAGTGACGCCACCCACGCCGAGCTTCTACCCCCCACCGACCTCAACGGCCTCAAATACGCCGTCAGCCGTGCCGATTTGCTCATCGGCAACGACACGGGGCCTTCGCACATGGCCTGGGCGCTGAATCGTCCTTCCATCGTGCTTTTTGGATCCACGCCCCGTAGCATGATGTTTGAAACGCCTATCAACGTAGCCATCACCTCCGGGGCCAAGGTGCACCCTTGCCGTTTTGACAAGAGTGATCGCTCCATCACCCGCATCCCCCCGCAAACTATCGTCCAAAAAGCGCGGGAGCTGTTGGCATGAAGGCGATCGATCTTTTTTATCTTGCACTCTTTCGCCTCTTTCGCGCCCTGGTGGTGCGCCTTGCCCCCAAAAAGCGCGTGGCGTTGGCGCAAAAACTGGCGACGCTGGCCTGGTACGCCGCCCCCTCCCGCCGCCGTGTCATCGAAACCAATCTTGAAATCGCCTTTCCCGACCGCTACGACAAATCAGCAAAAAAGCGCATCGGCATCGCCTCCTATACCAACTTTATCATGAACCTCTTTACCGTTATGCGTATGCCTTTCATGAGCGAAAAGGAGCTCCTTGATTCGGTCGATTTTGAAAACGAGGAGATTATCCAAAAAGCGATAGACGAGGGGCTTCCCATCCTCTTTATCACCGCCCACTACGGCAACTGGGAGCTCATGCCCGCCGCCGTGACCCTGCGCTACGGCCTGGGAGGCGCCGTGGTGGGGCGACGGCTTGACAGCGAGGCGGTCAATGAGGAGCTCATAAAAAGCCGCCGGCATTTCGGCATCGATCTCATTTACAAAAAAGGGGCGGTCAAGGGAGCCATCAAAGCCCTCAAACCGGAGCGTTATATCGGAATCTTAACCGATCAGAGCCTACCGCAAAAGTACGCCGTGCCCGTTAAATTTTTTGGCAAAAAGGCGGGACACACCCCGCTGGTGGGGATGCTGGCCAGGCGCAAACCGTGCGTGGTGATCCCCATTCGTATCCACACCCGCGACCATCTGCGCTACAGTATACGCTTCTATCCGCCGCTACCCCGCATCGTCACCGACGACGCGGAAGCCGATATCCAAAAGATGGCCCAGGACCAGGCCGACGCCGTCGCCAAAATGATCGAAGAGGATCCCGCGCTGTGGTTTTGGCCCCACAAGCGCTGGAAGACCTACGACAAAACCCTCTACCGGAAAGCGCCGTGAAAAAGTTTTTTGTGATCAGTGTGCTCATTTTGGCGCTGGCGTGGGGGTTCGCCTCCTACTCTTTGCAACACCGCGCCTACGACACCTATAACGACTGCCGCAAAATCTGGAGCTCCAGGGGGCTGTATGACCAAAGTACCCCGCGCAACTCCTACCAAAGCGTAGCCCAGGCCTTCGCCGCCGGGGCGCCCGGGGTGGAGATCGATATCCACTACGACCCCGAGATGGACCGCTTCGTTCTCTCCCACGCCCACCCCAAAATCGGGCCCGACGGCAAACGGCACTATACACTCAAAAACGGCGAGCTCCAGACGCTGGGTGAGCTATTTAAACGCACGGGCAAAGGCCACTGGTTCTGGCTCGACTTTAAAAACCTGGATGATCTTAATGATGTGCAGACCCAAAAAGCGATCGCCCGCCTGCGCTCCATCGCCCCCGGGTCGCTTTGGGCGCGCATCTATGTAGAGGGCAACAATCCCGTTAAACTCAAGCGCTACCAAAACGCCGGTTTGCATACCATCTTTGACACCGACCCCCTGCCCGCAGGCAACCCCCTCTCCCCGCTTCTGCTTGGCGCTTATAAAATCGCCTTCGCATGGGGCGGGTTTGACGCCGTGGGCATGAACTACGGCAAAGCTGACAACCCCATCTACGCCCCCCGCACCGCCAAAGTGCTGGGCAATATTCCCGTTTTTGTCTACCACATTCCCGACAAGCCCGACATTTTAAAAACCCTGCTAAAAGACCCGCAGGTGCGGGTAATGCTGGTAGGAAGGGACGTAAGTTTAAACCGCTTTAACCTTACCGCCTGCAAGGATCAGCCGTGAAGCCCCCCTTTCGCTGGGACCGCTACTCCGACCAGCCCGCCGTACTGCGCGATGGGGCCTTTAAGCGCGAGGTTTACCGCCGCCGCACCCCCGACCAGATCGTCACGGCGCTGGAATCGGTGCTTCTTTTGCCGCTCTTTACGGTCGCCATGCCCTTTGTCAAACCCCAAAAAGCGCCTAAAATCGGCCGCGACTTCTTTGGGCTGTGCGTCAATCTGGACAAGGGCGAGGCCCAGTACGATCTGGTCAAAGAGCTTGGCGCAAACGCCTTGCAGATGCGCATTCCCCTTTGGGATTTAAACAATCTCCCGGCCTATCGGCGCTTCGCCGAAGGGTTTGGATCCAACGTGCGCTGGCTCGTTACGCTCATGCAGGATCGCGAGCGGGCCGAAGACCCCGCCCGAAGCGCCGAGGAGACAGCCAAGGTTGTCGAAACTTTCGGCGATCTGTGTGATGAGTATCAACTCGGCAACGCCGTCAATCGCACCAAGTGGGGCTTTTACTCCATGGGCGAGTACCTGCGCTGGTACGAAACGATCGAAAACAGGCTAAGAGCGCTCAAGCCTGATATCAAACTAATCGGCCCCGCCGTGATCGATTTTGAGTACCACTACGTCGCGCGCGCGCTCTTTAATTTCCGATCCGTTTCGTTTGACCGTCTCGGCACCCTTTTGTACGTGGACCGCCGGGGTGCGCCCCAAAACGCCCAGGCGCTTATTTTCAACCTGCGCCGCAAGATCGACCTGCTCTATGCGATGGCCCGCTTTAGCCCCAAGTGCGAATCGCGTATTTATGTCACCGAAACCAACTGGCCCATCCAAAAGACCGCCCCCTGGGCACCCACCAGCGAAAAGGAGTGCGTCAGCGAAGCCGACCACGCCCGCTACTTGAGCGACTACTACCGCATCGCCGCTAAAAGCGGCAAGATCGAGCGGGTCTATTGGCACCAGCTCATCGCGCCGGGCTACGGGCTGGTGGATAGCAGAGAGGGACTGCGCAAACGGGAGGCCTTCTACGCCTTCAAACGACTCATTGAGGAGTACGCTTGAGAATCTTCATCGAAATTCCCACCTGGCTGGGGGACGCGGTGATGACCACGCCGGCACTGGAGAATCTGGCCCGACGCTATCCCGAGGCGCGCTGGACGCTCTTTGGCTCCGCCGTCAGCCTCTCAGCACTCAAAGCCCACCCGAAGGTCGAAAGGATCATTGAAGACACCAGCCGCCAAAAGGGCAACCGTTGGCTCAACCTCAGACGCCTGGCCAAAGAGGCGGGAGCGTTTGATCTGGCCCTGAGTTTTCGGCGCAACGCCACCACCAAGTGGCTGCTGTTTTGGCTTGACGCCCCCCAAAAGGGGCATTATCGGCGATTAAACACCCAAAGCGAACACCAGGTGATCCGCTACAACGGGTGGCTGACGCGCTTTTTGGGCTTTGACGCCCAACCCGGAGCGCTCAAACTTTATCACGCTCCCAAAACATATGCGCGTCCGACACTGGGGATCAACCCCGGCGCCACCTACGGAAGCGCCAAGCGGTGGTACCCCGAGCGTTTTGCCGAGGTCGCCGAGGCGCTTAGCGGGCGCTACGACATTCTTATCTTCGGCGGCCCCGCCGAAATCGAAATGGCCCGGGCGATTGAGGAAAAACTCAAAGAGGCGGGGATCAAGAACTTTCAAAACCTGGCGGGCCGAACGAGCGTCGAGGCGCTCATCGCCCGTATCGGGGGGTTGAATCTTTTTATGACCAACGACAGCGGCCCCATGCATATCGCCGCGGCCTACCGGGTCCCCACTGTGGCGCTCTTTGGACCCACCAACCATGTCGAAACCTGCCAGTGGCAAAATCCCAAAAGCGTCATCGTGCGTCACGAAATGCCCTGCGCGCCCTGCATGAAGCGGGTCTGTCCTTTAAAACATCACGAATGTATGCAAGCGATCACCCCTAAAGAGGTGATCGAAGCGGCAAAAAGGCTTGAGGCATGAAAGTTTTTAAAGTGTTGCTTTGGCACTATCTCCTGCTGGCTTTGATCTTTTTCGTCGGCCGGGCGGGCCTGTTGATCGTCTATTACGATCGGGTGGTCCAAAGCGGGGTAAACCATTGGCTAAGCTTCCTCTACGGCCTGCGGATGGATACGATTTTAATCAGTATGCTCTTGGTCGTCCCCCTGCTTGTTTTAACCCTCACCCCCGCCCGCTACGCC
>JAMOMS010000075.1 GCA_027067015.1 Campylobacterales bacterium
CTCAAGCTGGCGGGCCTTTTCATCCTCCGGATCGTCGTCAAACCACCCGATGGCGGTGGGGTAGATGAGCACCTGCGCTCCCGCCAGCGCCATGAGTCTCGCCGCTTCGGGATACCACTGATCCCAGCACACCAGCACCCCCAATCGTCCCACGGAGGTATCTACCGGCGTAAAACCCAGGTCGCCGGGGGTAAAGTAGAACTTCTCATAAAACCCGGGGTCGTCGGGAATGTGCATTTTACGATAACACCCGGCGATCGATCCGTCTTTGTCGAAAACGACGGCGGTATTGTGGTAAAGCCCCGGCGCGCGTTTTTCAAATAGCGAGCTTACCAGCACTACGCCGTGCTTTTGGGCTGTCTTTGCCCAAAACGCCACATCCTCTTCGTACGATTCGGCCAGGTCAAAAAGCTCGGTCGACTCATATTGGCAAAAATAGGGCCCCTGGTGAAGCTCTTGCAGTACCACCAGCTCGGCCCCCGCTTTGGCGGCGTTGGCGATGCGTTGCAAGGTGGCCTCACGCATACTCTCTTTGGTGCCGGTATATCGTTGTTGGATCAGCGCGGTTTTCATGGGAAAAAGCCTTGAAAGTCTCTCCCCCAAAGGGGAGGAAATTAGAAGTGGAGATAGACGGCGGTTTTGGTATTGGGATCTTTGTCTACCCAGATGTTGATGGGCACGGTACGACCCTTGATATCGTCGGTGTTTTCAGGAGAAGTGTAGGTAAAGGAGACTTTTCCGTCTGATCCTGTGGTTGCGTGATATTTGTCTAGCGTACCAAACATGGTGCTATCAAGTTGCGCGGTTACGCCTTCATTATCCAACGCTTTACCGTTTGCGTCTTGTACAATGACATCGATGATAACAGATTCGGACGTATTGGCATCTTGCAGATCAATATTGCCGGGTAGTGCCTTGATGGCATAGGTTTGAGGCGGCACGGCGGTAGGACAGCAGAGTGCAAACACTTCCGGTGTAGAAGAGACAGAGTCGGAAAGATTTGATTTGACTACTTTGGTATAGTGCAGTTTCATAGCCGACAGATCAATGGCTTGGGAAGCCGGTGCATAATTGAATGCAAGACGCAGTTTTTGACGACAAGAGGTGACAAAAACCATCGGGTAAGGAACAACGGTAACATTGCTAAATGAAAAACCGGTCAATTCAGGGCGGAAATTATTCAGCTCAACGGTGATATTCTGGCTTTGATTGCTATCGATATTGAGAACGACTTCTCCATATCCGCCGCTTGCCCGGGCGCTATCTACACTAAATGTAATGTTACTTAATGGGGTGGGACCGTCACCGTTGGCATCCCCGTTACCGCCGCCGCATCCTGCGAAAAAGAGGGTGGCTAAAAGCGCTAAAAGCGTCATGAAACGTTTCATCATGGTATGCCCTTCTATTTAAAATTTATAGTCGATACCGATACCGGCTTGTAGATAATCATCGACCGTGTCATGGTTGGGCCAAAGGTAGCGACCAAAGAGATCCAGGTCAAGGTGGCGGTTAAGGTTGTAGACCAAACCGGCCTGCATACCGTAGACAAAGTCATCTTCAGACGCCTTTTCAAACTCATATTCGCCGTATCCCAAAGCCAGACCGAAATAGGGTTTGAATGTGGGGTGCTGAATAGGGAAGAAATAGTCAAGCGTTCCCAGCAGAAGGTATTGGGAGATATCGCCGCCCAGTTCATCGGTGTCGGGAATCAGGTCATACATCAACGCCACGCGAAACTTCTCGTTTTGCGCGCCAACTTTCAGTCCTACGGCCACGGTGTTGTCGTCAAAGCTCTTTCTGGTCGCGGGCTCTTGTGCCTCAATGGCATGATATTTAACCTCCGCGCCCACAAAGGCGATATCTTCGGCCATGAGACCGGTTGCGCAGGTAGCCATCAGTGTCGTCACGACGGCCCATTTGCCAAATCTTTTCATCCTCAATCCTTTCCATAAGGTAGATATACTAAATGATAACTATTATATATGTTTTAAACTTATCGCATACTGAGGAAGAAAGTCGGTTTATAGTGGTTGAAAAAGTGGAAAAAAGGGAAGCGCCGCCCCGAAGGGCGACGAAAGGGGGTGTCTTAGTACTCGGCGTGGAATTTGTAGTCGAGTTGAACCCAGTATTTGGTGGTGTCGGCATAGCCGAAGCTGTCGTCACCCGCGCTGTAGAAGGCGCCTTTGAGCAGAAGGCCCAGGTTTTTGGCAAGGCCCACTTTGTAGGCGACATCGATCTCATCACCCAGATCATCGTCGCCGTTGGCTTTATCGACATCACTTTCAAAGATATGGTAAACAGCCATCAGTTTACCGTATTCACCGGCGTTATAAGCCAGTTTGAAGCTCAGGTCAGTCAGACCTTCCTTGGGAGTGGCCAGGAATACATCCGCCCACCCGTTCATAGCGTGGAGGGTTGCAAGCGGTGTCCAGAATGCACCGCGACCGCCGTCGGCTTCACCCAGCACCTCGTAGGCGACACCGGCGGTAAATCCGGACATACTGCCGTCTACACCGACTTTGTAGTAGATGGCTTCCTGGTCATCATCTTTGGTATAGAGAGGATCGCCGCTCTCGGTCAGGCTCGGGTCATTTTGCAATGCGGCTTCCGCTTCATATTTAATGCCGATACCTTCCAGGTCAACTTTACCGGTGGCGCGGAGACCGATGTGGTCGGCCCAGTTTTGGATCATGTAGTCATAAGCGGTGACGGTCAGCTCGGGAGCCACTTTGTAAGCGGCGTGCAAAAGGACGCTACCGGTATCAAGGGTGGCTTTATCGCCGCTGAAGATGCGGTTGACTTGCCAAACGTAGGCACCCAGCAGGCTCAGGTTTTCGTAGCCGTAAATCGCCGCCGCCAGGTCATAGGTTTGCGGCATTTGGCGCCAGCCGACGTTACCGATAAAGCGGGCGTTATCCAGTACCACCATTTTACGACCGGCCAAAACAGTCAGACCGTCGGTGGTGTAACTGATGTTGGCCTGGGTCAGGCGGGCCTGATCGGGGTCCATAATGGTGTCATATTTGGGGTTGGCCGGATTGTAGTCGTCAACCCAACCGAAGTTGTTGACGCTGATACCTTGCAGTTGGGCATTCAGGCCCTCAACGCCAAACAGGCCCATATTGACACCGATGGCGGTGCGTACGGTAAACGCGTCAGCCGCGTCGGTACCGCCGTCAACATCCGCATGCTCATAGCGGGGGCGGATCTCGATGTCCAGTTTGGGGTTGGTGATGATCTGATCCAGCGCGCCGGCATTGGCGCCCGTGGTCGCTGCGGCCGCGGCCAGTGCCGCGACAAGGCTCATCTTGATGGTCTTCATTCTTACTCCCTTTGTGTGTGGTTTGAACCGTTCCGGTCAGGCGCAACCACATAATAATATGGTTACACCTGACCGGAACACCTCAATGCTTAACCAAAAAATTTTAAAAAAGCCACCGTTTTGCCTATCCGTCTCTGTCAACGGAAGCTGATGACTCTTTTAAGTTACGGTTATAGTAGCACAAAAAAACTTAGAATCAAAGCGTAATTTTCTTATTTTGTTAAAATGGCGCTCAAAAAAGAGGAGAGAGTGAAATACTATATAAAAAGGGTAGCCGGTTACGGTATGGTCGGCTCATTGGGACTTACAGCCCTGATGATCATGAACGGATGCGAACAGCGTCATGAGGGGGAATCGGACGCGTTTACCAGGGCCAGTCAGAAACAGGGGGCCTTTGTGGTGGTGGAGGAGACGGCACCGGGAACGTACAAAATCGCCGAGGAGTATCCGGCGGAGCACACCCGAGTCATTTTGCGAAAGCTCGACGGGACGGAGAAGATTTTGAGCAAAGAGGAGCTCGATGCCCTGGTAGCCGAGGAGGCCAAAAAGATCGAGGCGAATCAGTCGGCGTTGACCAATCCTCAATTGGCCGGCGGCGGTATGAGCCTGGGGGAGGTGATTCTGGCGTCCGCTGTGGGGACGATTATAGGCGGTTGGATCGGCGGGCGGCTCTTTAACAACCCTACCTATCAAAAGACCAGGCAAAGGGGCTACAAGTCCCCTTCGGCTTACCGGCGTAGTGTCGAAAGCTTCAACAAACCCCGATCCACCGCCTCCAAAAAAGCAAGCTCTCGCCGCCGCTCAGGGTTTTTTGGCGGACGAAGCGGAACGGCACGTTCGGGATTTAGCGGGTTTGGGGCATGAGTGTTCGGCTAAAAAAACTTAAACCCCTGAGCCCGGCGTTTCTGGAGAGCCTGGGGTTTGGGTGGCATACCGACAGCGACGGCACCCCTTACGTGGCCGACGAGGCGGTGGTGGTGAGCGAAACCGAAGCGGAAGCCTATTATACAGCGGTCAATACCCTTTACGATATGTATGTAGAGGCCGGGGAGTATGTTATTGCGAATAACCTCTTTCACGAAATCGGCATCCCCTTCAATCTGGTCGAGGCGGTTAAGCTGAGCTGGGAGAATGACGTACACTGGCACCTCTACGGCCGTTTTGACCTGGCCGGGGGGATCGACGGGGAGCCCATTAAACTGCTGGAGTTCAACGCCGACACCCCCACCGCCCTTTACGAGACGGCGGTGGTGCAGTGGGCCCTGTTCAAATACAACGGGCTTGATGAGGCGGCGCAGTTTAACAGGGTCTACGAGGCGATTGGGGAGAATTTCAAACGGCTCATCACCCTGGAAGGCAACGTGGCCGATTTTGGGCGCTATTATGAGGGGTGGCGGATCCTCTTTTCCAGCGTGCGCGGGTCGGTTGAAGATGAGATGACCACCCGGCTGTTGCAAAAGATGGCCGACGATGCCGGTTTTCATACGGCTTTCTGCTTTGCCGATGAGGCGGTGTTTGACGAGGAGGAGGGGATTTTCTGTCACGATCTTCGCCACGAATACTGGTTCAAGCTGATTCCGTGGGAGAGCATTGCCGTGGAAGAGAGTGACCTGGCCAGGCTGTTGATAAACATTTCGCGCAATCAAAAAGCCATTGTGCTCAATCCCGCCTACACCCTGATGTTTCAGTCCAAGGCGATGATGAAAATATTGTGGGATCTGTTTCCCGACCATCCGCTTTTGCTGGAGACCGCATTGGAGCCGTTGAATCAAAAACAGGTGCAAAAGCCCTACTTTGGCCGGGAAGGGGGCGGCGTGCGCATTCTGGACGCCCGGGGGCGTCAACTGCAAAAGGGTGAGGAGATCTATACCGATCAGCCGGCGATCTATCAGGCTTACACGCCGCTACCCCAAGACGATGCCGGCCGACGTTACCAGGCGGGGGTCTTTTTCGCCTATGAGGGGTGTGGCCTGGGATTTCGCCGGGGCGGGGAGATTCTGGGCAATATGAGCAAGTTTGTCGGCCATCTGGTTGACACTTTGTCATAAAGGGCTCACATTTTGCTAACGTTTTTGTTTTAAGATACGCTCCGAAAAGATTCACAAGGAGTTCAAAATGAAAAAGTATCTTAGCAAAACGGTAGCGGTGATTCTGCTTGGCGCAAGCGTGAGTTTGATGGCGGCCGATACGCCTTCGCTTCCTGAGTCGGTAACCGGTTTGATTACGTCAATTCAGCAAACGGTAGATCCCCAGGAACGCCGGGCGTTGATGAATGATCTTAAAACCCAGTTGGCAACCCTTGACAGCGCTCAGCGCCAGACAGCGGTTGAGCAGTTGCAAACAGCACTGGCTGAAAGCGGCGCGCAGGTGCCCACCCGGGCCCAGCTTCGTCACCAGGTAGCTTTGCGGGCTTCAGAACAGGCTTCTACCACGGCGCAAAACGGAGCCAAAGCGGGTGAAACGGCCGCTCGTAACGGTGCTATGGCGGGACAAACGGCGGCCCAATACGGTGCGCAGGCCGGTGCCATGGCGGCTCAGCAGGGCGCGATAGCCGGCCAAACAGCGGCTCAGCAGGGTGCTATGGCGGGACAAACGGCGGCCCAACACGGTGCGCAGGCCGGTGCCATGGCGGCCCAACAGGGCGCGATAGCCGGCCAAACAGCGGCTCAGCAGGGTGCTATGGCGGGGCAAACGGCGGCCCAACACGGTGCTACAACGGGATCTTCCGCCGCTCTCTCTGGAGCGCGTGCGCCTCACGCGGGACCGGTAGGTGCTCATCGGTAACATAGTGTTAACAATATTAGGATACACTTTCCAAAAATTTTCCTAAGCTATGGAGCGTTAAATATGAAAAACGGTTTAATTGCCCTGTTTTTGGGCTTAACAGCCGGTAGCGCCGTTATGTACGGCGTGACGGTTGAGGAGACTCTGGCGCAAATCCAGGCGGCTCCTTCTGCGCAAAAACGTCAACTGATCAATGATCTCAAGCGTCAGCTTGCCGGTATGGACACACAAAGTCGTGACGCGGCGATAGCCCGATTGGCTCAAGAGCATAGGGCGCCAATCTCTGCCGATTTGCTTATGCAACAGCAAAGAGCGGCAACCTATAGCTGGTATGAGCAGGAAAAGTCGGCTCAGCAGACATCGGTGTCCAATCATGCAAAGCATCCGTCGGCTTCACCCGGTTTGGGTTCTGCTCTTGGTGGCCAAAAAAGTGGCGGACAAAAACCTGTACAATCGGTTGCCGGTACCCCGTCTGCCAATAGGCTCGGTAACACCTCGGGTGTGAATATGCCCTCCAATGTCCAGAACAACCCATCGGTTCCTAAGCTTTCAAATGGTAAAACACCACAAACCAATAACGTATTTTCGGCTATAGGAAAATAATATATGAGTAAGATACGCACGACCTTTTTGTGGTTGGGACTCTTCGCCGGGGTGTCGGCTTTTGCCTTTACCGATATGGATATGGACGGGGTAGATGACAAGATCGATCAGTGCCCGGGAACCCCTTTTACCGATATCGTTGATGAAAAGGGGTGTTCCATTGAGTCGGTTTTGGTGCAAAACCATTATGACCTGATTGTGGGATTGGCCTACAGTCAATATAACTATCGTCAAAACAGCGATACCGATACCCTGACCACTTCTTTGCAGGCCGATTTTTACCGGGGGAACCTCTCGGCTCAACTTGCGCTCTCTTATTATAATACCGACGGGGACGGTTATAATGATAACGGGATGAATGATACCACGCTTTCGGGTTACTACGCATTTAAAAACGTCTGGCGCCCGGGTCTGACCGTTCAAGTCGGCGGCGGTCTTATTTTTCCTACCTACGATTCGGCATATGACAATAATAATTTAGATATTTTTGCTTCTTTGCATCTTGACTACAAGAGAGGTTCAGCCAACTTTTTCGGCGGGTATACCTATACGGTGGTCGGCGATGATGACGTGGTAACCGACACGTTTGCTTTACGGTATCAAAACACCAACGCTTTTAACATAGGGGCGGGGTATACCTTTACACCCAAAATTTACGGATCACTCTCCTATTTTCACGGCGACTCGATCTATGAGCATGTCGATGCGACTGAAAGTCTTTCGGTGTACGGGTTTTACTCTATCGATACCCACTGGTTTGTTACGGGCAACTACGCGTTGGGTCTGAATGACGCTACCAGCGACAACTATGTGGCCCTGCGCCTGGGCTATTACTTCTAACACTTCACAAAGACTCCACACTTTCATGTTACACTGCTTCCAGATGGGGGAACTTCCCCTTTCAGGAGGTGTGATATGAAAAACGTTTTACTCTCTCTTCTTGCCGTTATGATATTGGCTTCCGGCGGATACGCGCAGGATAACAGCCGGGCTATTCCCGGGATACTCGGAGGGATCGTGGGGGGAGTCCTGGGGCATCAGGTGGGCAAAGGGAAAGGCAAAGTGGCCGCCACGATCGGCGGGGCGATTCTTGGCAGTATCATAGCCGACCGGGTGGCCAACCAAAAACCGACCCCTTCTCATGATGAAATCTACGGTCGCGCGGATGACGGCTATGCCTATCACCGTGTCGATGAGCGCCCCGACCGTTACAGAAGAGGGGAACGCTATTACCACCGCGACCGGTACGGCTATGATGAACCCCGCTATCGCCGCGGCGGGCGCTATGGCTATGATGAGGCGTACGGGTATGATCCCTGCCGGGAGTGTTATGAACGTTGTCGCGGCGAGCGCCGGGTCACACGGCTTTATCGGCGGGTTTCAGACTATTGAGGCGATCACTTTGTCCGCTTCGCGGGGGATAAGCCGGTAAGATAGGCCGGCCGCCTCGAAGCAGGGGCGGTTGAGCCGCTCGAAGGTCTCTTTTTCTCCGGGTCTCAGGTTGACGACAATATGCGGGTCAATGCCCCGGCGGTTGAGTGCTTCGACGCACAAGAGGGTGTCGTTGACGGCCCCGAGCCTGCCCGGCGTGACCAGCAGGGTTTGGGCGTTAAAGAGAGCGGGCAGGTCGATCATGAAAAGATCCTTCTCTATCGGCACCAGCGGCCCGCCCGCCCCTTCAATAAAAAGAATATCTCCCAACGACTCCAGAAAACGCATATCCCGTGCCAGGCGCTCTTTCTCTATGGTTGTCTTGCCTTTGGCCACAAACGGTGCCGCGGCCAATGCGAAGCGGTAGGAGACCACCCGCTCCGGCGCAAGGTCACGGCAGGCGGGGTTGAGGTGTTTGCATGCGTTTAAGAGAGCTAAGCCGTCGGCCGGTTTATCTGTTACGCCCGTCTCAATCGGTTTGTAGGCCACCGGCCGAAGGCCCGCTTGGGCCGCTGTGTGCATCAGTTGTAAGACGGTGTAGGTTTTACCCACGTCGGTATTGGTGGCGGTCACAAAAACCCGAACGGCCATCTTTCTCCTTTTTATACGAATTGTAACACGCTTTTGTCTTTTGGGGTGAAATGTGATATACTTAAAAAAAACTAAAATAAGCACAGGAGTCACGTTTGGCGCAAAAAGAGTGGGTAGAGAGCGAGGTTGTCGTAGACCTAGAGGAGCCGCAGTTATACAAGGTGATCATGTGGAACGACGACTACACTACCATGGATTTTGTGGTGGAGGTTTTGACCGACATCTTTCATAAGACCCAGGAAGAGGCGATGGCCATCATGCTGACGATTCATGAGCGGGGCAAAGGCATTTGCGGCACCTATACCTATGAGATCGCTGAAACCAAGGTGCACCAGACCCTCAAGCGGGCGCGGGCCAACGATTTTCCCCTGCGGGTGACGATGGAGAAGGAATAGAGCGTGATCAGCAGGGATTTGAACGAGATTTTCAAAGAGGCGGTGCGCTTTGCCAAACTGCACCGGCACGAGTATTTGACGGTGGAGCATATCTTTTTGGCTCTGCTTCTCTCGCCTGAGGGGGCGAAGATCATCAAAAAGGCGGGAGGGGATCCCGATTTGATGAAAGAGCTGGTTAACCGCCATCTGGTGACAACCCTCAAGCCTCTGCCGGAAGCAAAAGCGGGGGAGCCTTTTGAGACGGTGGCCCTTTCGCGCGTCGTTGAGCAGATGGTGCGCCACGCCCGCAGTGCCGACAAGAAAGAGGCGAGCGTGGGGGATCTGCTGGCCTCCATTTTCAACGAGGAGCACTCGTTTGCCGTGGCGCTGATGAAGAGCAGTGGGATTGACAGGTTGAAGATTTTGGAGGTCATTACCGAAGCCGGCGAGGGCGTTGAGCCCGAGGGAGCGCCCGCGTGGGCGGAAGAGAGTGAGTATCTTGCCCGTTTCACGGTCGATCTGGTGGCCAAAGCGCGGGCCGGGAAGATCGACCCGGTGATCGGCCGCGACAAGGAGATCGAGCGGGTGATGCAGATTCTGTGTCGCCGCAAAAAGAACAACCCGGTACTGGTGGGAGAGCCGGGGGTGGGCAAAACGGCCATCGCCGAGGGGTTGGCGCTGGCCGTAGCGCAAAACGAGGTGCCCGAACCGCTTCTAGAGACGGAGATTTTCGCGTTGGATATCGGGTCGTTGATCGCGGGTACCAAGTACCGGGGCGATTTTGAGAAGCGTCTTAAAGGTGTCTTGCAAGAGCTTGGCGGGCGTTCCAAGGCGGTCCTTTTTATTGACGAGATCCACAACATTGTCGGCGCCGGCGCCACCAGCGGCGGGAGTATGGACGCTTCCAACCTCCTCAAACCCGCCCTGGCGAGCGGCGGGCTCAAATGTATCGGCGCCACGACGTTTGAGGAGTACCGCAACTACTTTGAAAAAGACAGGGCGCTGAGCCGGCGGTTTGCCAAAGTGGATGTCAAGGAGCCCGATTTTGACGATACCCTTAAAATTCTGGAGGGGTTGAAAGAAAAATATGAGAAACATCACCGGGTCCGCTTCTCCCAAAAGGCGCTTAAAACCGCTATCGAGCTTTCGGTCAAATATATGCATGAGCGATTTTTGCCCGACAAAGCCATCGACATTATTGATGAGGTAGGCGCCTCTTTCAGGTTAAAAGGGCGACAGGATGTTGATGTGTCGGAAAACGATATCGAAGAGGCGGTCAGCCGTATGCTGGGTCTGCCGCCCGTAAAGGTCAACGCCGACGACCTGGCGACGCTAAAGAGCCTGGAAGAGGTACTTCAAAAACGGGTGATCGGCCAGGAGAGGGCCGTCAAAGAGGTGGCCGAGGCCATCAAGCGCAGTCGCGCGGGGTTGGGAGCGCCCAACCGGCCGGTGGGCTCTTTTCTCTTTGCCGGGCCCACCGGCGTGGGCAAGACCGCGCTGGCCATGGAACTGGCCGACGCGCTGGGTATCCATTTTGAGCGTTTTGACATGAGCGAATATATGGAAAAGCACGCCGTCAGCCGCCTCATCGGCGCGCCGCCGGGGTATGTGGGGTATGAGAAAGGAGGGTTGCTGACCGAAGCGATCCGCAAACATCCCCATACGGTGTTACTGCTGGACGAGATCGAAAAAGCCCACCCCGACCTGATCCAGGTGCTTTTACAGGTAATGGACAGCGCCACGCTCACCGACAACAACGGCGCACGGGCCGACTTTAAAAACGTCATTATCATCATGACCTCCAATGTCGGGGCGACGGAAGCCAACGTAATGGGCTTTGGCGACCGGAGCGAGAGCCGGCATGAGAGCGCGGTCAAAAACGCCTTCAGCCCCGAGTTTCGCAACCGGCTGGATGCCGTGGTGCGCTTTGGCCACCTCAAGCCCGAGCACGTCGAACGCATTGTGGAAAAATTTATCGACGAGCTCAACACCCAGCTGGCGCCCAAGGGTATCACCATTGCCCTGAGCGACACGGCCCGGAGTTTCCTGGCCCGGGAGGGGTATGACGAAGCGATGGGCGCGCGGCCGCTGGGACGGGTGATTGACCGGTATGTCAAGGCGCCGTTGACGGAAGAGATACTGTTTGGCCGTTTGAAAAACGGGGGGCGGGTATTCTTTGAAAACAAAAAGGATACCCTGGTCTTTGAGATTCAAAACGGGGAGTAGAAGCCGTGGCCGTAGGGATTCCGCGACTGGGGTTTGACTACATCTTCCCCGATCCGCGCTACGCGCCCAAAGAGGGACTGCTGGCCTACGGCGGCGATCTGCATCCGGATCGGGTGCTCACCGCCTACCGCCGGGGTATCTTTCCCTGGTACAACCCCGGCGATCCGGTGCTCTGGTGGTCGCCGGATCCGCGGCTGGTGCTCTACCCCAAGCGGTTGAAGATCTCCCGGAGTTTGAGAAAGACCCTGCGCAAAAAGCGGTTTCGGGTGAGGTTGGACAGCGATTTTGAGACGGTCATGCGCCACTGCGCTGACGTACCCCGCCCAAACCAGGAGGGGACATGGATTTTGCCGGAGGTGATTGAAAGCTACACGGCACTGCACAGCCGCGGGTTTGCCCATTCGGTGGAGGTGTATGACGAATCGGGGGCGCTTTTTGGCGGGCTTTATGGCCTTAGCATAGGAAGCGCCTTTTTTGGGGAGTCGATGTTCTCGCTCAAACCCGACGGCTCCAAAATCGCCCTGGTCTACCTGACGGCGCTTGCCAAACGGTGGGGATTTGATTTTATTGACTGCCAGATCCCTTCCGATCATCTTAAGCGCATGGGTGCCGAAGAGATTCCCCGCTCCCGCTTTCTCGATGAGCTGGCCCAGACCCAGACCCGCCTGGGCGTGCCGGGATCGTGGCGGGAGCACGAGGCGTGGCTTGATGGGTTGACGTGGTAGGTTGACGCCCCGCAACAGGCGGTTGCCGGGCGTCAGTTTACACAAGGAGTTGCTGTGGTCAATGAAGCAATCGGATTTTCGTTGTGGCTCGATTTTATAGAAAGAGACCATCTAAAGAGCGAGTTTGTCAAAATGGTAGAAGAGGGGGTGGTCAACGGCGCCACCAGCAACCCGGCTATCTTTGCCGCCTCGATCAAAAGTTCTCCGGCCTATCTTGCGCGCCTGAAAACATTGACGGGGCTTTCGCCCAAGGCCCGTTACGAGACGCTGGCTATTGAGGATATCCGCTTAGCGGCGGATGTGTTGGCGCCGCTCTATAAAGCGGGACGGGACGGTTTTGTCAGCATTGAGGTCGATCCTTTTTTGTGTGACGATACCGACGGGACTGTACAGGAAGGGGCGCGTCTTTTTGAGACAATCGGCCGACCCAACGTAATGATCAAGGTCCCCGCCACCGAAGCGGGTTACGGCGCGATGAAAAAGCTGGCCCAAAAGGGCATTCCCGTCAACGCCACCCTCATCTTTTCGCCTGAGCAGGCTTTAAGATGTCTGGAGGCGTTGGAAGAGGGGAATGTCAGGGCCGGGGTGCTCAGCGTCTTTGTCAGCAGATTTGACAGGATGCTTGATCAAAAACTGGCGCAAAAGGGGCTGGCCCCCGGGAGGTTGGGGATGATGAACGCCGCCAAGATCTACAACCTGGTCGAAGGTCGCCAAAATCCCGCCATTCGGACGCTCTTTGCCAGCACCGGCGTCAAGGGTGACGCTTACGCGGTGGATTATTACATCAAAGGACTCATGGCGCCACACAGCGTCAACACCGCCCCGCTGGCGACCATCGAAGCCTTTGTCAAAAACCCCGATCATACCCCGAAACTCCCGCTGGCCGACGAGGCGATCAACGACTACTTCGCCAAGGTGGAGAGAGCGGGTATTGAGATGCCGAAGGTCTATGATACGCTTTTGCGGGAGGGGCTGGAGGCCTTTAAAACGGCGTTTGCCGAACTGTTGACCCATCTGGAGTAGAAAATGTCACTTAATTATGATGTTAATGTAGAAAACCTGACCTTTGAGGTAACCAAAAAGATTCGTAGCTACATGAAAGCGCTCATTGAGCACGGCGGCAGTGACTTGCATATTAAAGCCAACTCCCAGGTACGGGCCCGTATTAACGGGGATATCGTGGTGGTGACCAAGGAGAAGATGAGCCGGGAAGACTCAATTACCATGGCCAAAGAGATATTGCGGGGCCGCTTTAAAGAGTTGGTGGAGAACAAGGAGGTTGACTTTCTCTACCAGTTTGATGAAAACACCCACTTTCGGGGCAATATGTTTTTTCAGATGGACGGGGTTTCGGCGGTTTTCAGGGTCATTCCCGCCCGGATTAAAACCATTGACGAACTGCGTCTGCCCCAGGCCATTCACAAACTGACCGACCTGCACCGGGGCCTGGTGTTGGTGACGGGGGTGACAGGGTCGGGTAAATCGACCACGTTGGCGGCCATTATTGATGAGATCAACAAAAAGCACAAAAAACATATCATCACCATCGAGGATCCCATCGAGTTTGTCCACAAAGACCAGAAGTGTCTGATCAATCAGCGAAGCATCGGGCAGGATACGCTCAGTTTTACCCGCGCCCTTCGGGCGGCCCTTCGGGAAGACCCCGACATCATTCTGGTGGGCGAGATGCGTGACGTGGAGACGATTGACACGGCACTGCACGCGGCCGAAACCGGCCACCTGGTCCTTTCAACCCTGCACACCCTGGACGCCAAAGAGACCATCAACCGGACCATCAGCGTCTTCCCGCCCGAAGAGCAAAACCGCGTGCGCCATACGTTGGCCTCGGTGTTGCAGGGGATTCTCTCCCAACGCCTCGTCAAGACCGTTGAGGGCGGTCGTACGGCGGCCATTGAGATCCTTTTTAACACCTCCTATATTCAAAAACTCATTTTCGAGGGGCGGGATATGGAGATCAAAGACGCGTTGGACGCGGGGACCCAGATTCACGGCACCCAAAGCTTCGATACGGCCCTACTGCATCTGTACAAAGAGGGGCGCATCTCGCTCGAAGAGGCGCTCAACAACGCCACCAGCCCCAACGACCTCAAACTGCGTATCGAGGGGTTGGACGTGCGAACCGAGTCGGTCGGTATGGACGCGCCGCTTTCGGAAAGCCCTTCTGTCTTTGACGGTGACAGTGATATTTTTGGGTTAAAAGAAGATTAAACACCAAGAAGGTATAATTGCGGCCTTAAAGTGTCTTGGCACTTAATTTTATGTAAGGACAACACTATGTTGGAAGGTATCGTAAGAGAGAGTATCGGCAAAAGCGCCGCCAAAAAGCTGCGCCGAGATGGTTATCTTATCGCCAACATCTACGGAAAAGGGCTTGAGAACATTCATGCCGCTTTCAAAGTGGGTGAGTTTATCCGCACCGTACGCCACAAAGAGACGTTGGCGTTCCCGATCAAAGTGGGCGGCAAAGAGATGAACGTGGTCATTCAGGAGTATCAACTCCACCCCGTGACCGATCAGATTATCCATGTGGATCTCATGGTTGCCCAACCCGGCGTCGTGACCCACTATATGGTGCCCGTCAAAACCGTGGGGACACCCAAGGGTCTGAAAAACAAAGGGGTCCTGGCTATCTCCAAAAAGCGGATCAAGGTGAAAGGTGCTATCGAGAAGATTCCCGAAAACTTTACCCTGGATGTCTCTGACCTGGATGTGGGTGACGCCATTTTGATTCGCGATATTCCCGAGTCGGAAGATTACAAAATCATGGTTGCCGGCCGGGTGCCGGTTGTCGGGGTTATCAAAGCGAAGTAACGCTTTTTATGTGGTTGATCGTCGGCCTGGGAAATCCGGGCCCAAAGTACGAATATACCCGCCACAACATCGGCTTTCTGACCCTCGACCGCCTGGTCGGGGAGACGGGCGCCGTCGCACTCTCATCCTCCTCTTTTCACGGTGAGCTTTTCAAAAAAAATACCACCCTCTTTCTAAAACCCACAACCTTTATGAACCAATCGGGCAAGAGTGTTTCGGCCGTGACACGGTTTTACAAAATCGAGACCGAACGGGTGATCGTGGTGCATGACGACCTGGATCTTCCCTTTGGCGCGGTGCGTTTTAAAAAGGGGGGCGGTAGCGGCGGGCACAACGGCCTTAAATCCATAGACACGGCGATCGGCAGTGATTACCTGCGGGTGCGTATGGGTATCGGCAAGCCCGCATATAAATCGCAGGTTATCGACTATGTTTTGCACAATTTTGACCCCGATGAGCTTGCCGTACTGCCCGAGTGGATCGACCACGCCGCACAGGCCGCGCTGGCCCTGACCCGCCATCCTCTGGAT